>NZ_FMXF01000007.1:0-195827 GCF_900103435.1 Sinorhizobium sp. NFACC03 | reverse complement strand
GACGGAGATCGTCTGGCTGTCGCTGGTCGTGTCCCCGTCGGCGTCGGTGGCCGACAGCGCGAAGGTGACGTTGACGCCACCGGCGTTGTTGAGGTTGCTGGCCGCAGCAAACGACCAGGTCTTGTCGGCGTTGACCGTCAGTGTGCCTTCGGCAAGCGCGAACACCACCGACTGACCTGCCGTCAGCGCCAGCGTCTGCGTGGTGTTGCCGACCGTCACGTCCACGGTGCTGACACCGTCAGCGCCGGCCGAAAGCGTCCAGTTGCCGGCAAGTGCCTGGCCCTCGACCACATTGGACGAGGCCGGATCGGTGATGCCGATCGAGGGAACGTCGTCGACGATATCCACGCGCAGCGTCGCCGTACCGGTCGCGCCGTCAACGTCGGTGACCGTCAGATTGAAGGTATCCCGGTCCTGCTCGACATTTGCGCCCGGGCCGGAGCCAGTAACGGGGCTCGTCAGTGCATAGGTATACTGCGCCGCGCCAGTGGCGGGGTTGTACGCGGTGATGGTCAGAACGCCGAACAGGCCCGCGACCGATTGGCCGACGAGTCCGCCGATTGCGAAAGTCTGGCCGTTGATCGTCAGGCTGGCGACATCGTCCAGGCCGTCCGGATCGGAGATCGTGAAGATGCCGTTGACCGAAGCGCTGCCATCGCCGGCGCGCGATCCGCTGGCGAGGCCAGCTTCGTCGACCTGCCGGTCGCTCACCAGGATGCCGCTGGGATCGCTGATGCCGCCATCGGGGATGATCGACGGGTTGTCATTGGGGTCAAGCGTAAACGGAAGAAGCTCGGTCGCCTCGAGGGTCGGAAATTCCAGAGCGGTCGGCGGCAACAGACCGATGACCGGTCCGGCCTGGCCAATGTCCGCGTTGGCGTCACCAAAACCGCCGCCGCTGCTCTGGTTCGAGACGACGCTGATGCTGCCGTCCGGACCCGCTGCTACGTTAATGCCGTTTTCGCCGAGCACGGCCACCAGGGTTTCGCGCGGGATTTCAGCGTCGCCGATGACGAAGGTCGGAACCTTCAATGCGGCGTTGTGAATGGTGATCGTCGACCCGTCCGGCTGTTCCAAAACGATATCGGTACCGACGACCTTGATTTTCTCGATCGACGCACCTGCGGGCAGGTGCACCACGTTCGAAGCATCGGCGGTGACCGTCGCGGGCATGGGCTGCGTCTGTGGCGCTGTCTCGGCGCCTTTCACCGGCGCTCCGGTTGCCGGGTCGACGAGCTGGGGTTCTCCCTCTGCTCCCGTCGCCGCCTGCGCCACCAGTCGGTCAGCCTTGCCATCCGGCGCGTTGCGGAACTCGATTGCCTCTGCCTGCGTAGCGGCGGCTTCGTTCGAAATTGTGGTGCCTTCGGTTGCCATAAAAATACCCCTCGACCTTTGCGAGCAAGAAAACACCAAGCTTTTTGGAGCGCAATCGGGGGCTGAGGGATTAGCGGAAAACAGCATAATATATTATGCTAATACCCAAAATTGGTGAGCTTAGTACAAATTTAGTATTTCTGGTCATTGGTCCGAAACCATTTTCCGCGCGGGCGCACGGCGACTCGAAAAAGTGGCCCCGAAATCGTGCTCGACGACACCTGAGCCCTTCCATTGAATCGATCTGCGGGCTTATCGCTTAGGGAACTTCAGGAGGATCTGCGAAACAAACGGTCGCGATTTGCAATCCACGCGACATGCCGCCAATGACAATGTTACTGGTGTGTCTATAAGCTGGGTCGGCGACCTGGTCCGAAAGAATACATAAGTATAAAATTTGAATAAAATTTTACATAAAACGTATTGTTCCGGAGCACACTAAATAATACATACCGCTTTACCGGCATTTTTCTTTTCATTCGTACAGTGTCCTCACGAAACCGAGAGACACGGCAATGAACAAGAACAGCTGGAAGCACTGCGGAAAATACCTGAAGACTTCGGTGTTCGCGATCGGCCTGGTGTCGCTATCTGCGACATCATCCGTTCAGGCGGGCCATTCCGGTATGCTCCACGCTGGTCTCTTCCAGCAAATGCTGAGCATGGCAAGCCCGCTGGCAGCCGTCGCCACGGATACGATCAACACCCTGTCGAAGCAGGCTTCCGAGGCTCTGAAGAGCCGGCAGGTGCAGAAGGTGGCGGTGACTGCGCGCCCGAGCCTCGGCGGCCAGGCAGCGGCAGAGTCGGAACCCTCCGCCGTGTTCCATTCGGTCGCCTTCCGCGTCTCTTCAATCCCAGTGGCGCGCAAATGGAAAACCGTCTATCCGGCAGTCGTGGCGGCGGACTTCAACCGCTGCGCACAGGAGAACGGTTGTGCCGCCCGCGGCATTCTCGGCAAGGCGATCGAAAACGCCAACGGTCTTGCATTCCGCCAGAAAATCAGCGGCATCAACCGCACGGTGAACCGGATCGTGCGCTACCAGCCGGACGCGGAGAACTACGGCTCCAAGGACTACTGGGCAACGCCGGATGAAATTCTTACCCGCGGCAAGGGTGACTGCGAAGACTATGCCATCCTGAAGATGGCTGCCCTGAAGGCGGCCGGTCTTCCGTCAGAGGCCATGTCGATCGTTGTACTTCGTGATGTCCGGCGCAACCTCTATCACGCGGTGCTCGCAATCACGACGAGCCAGGGGCACTTCATTCTCGACAACCTGAGTGACGAGGTGAAGCTTGACCGCGCGCTTCCGAGCTATCAGGCGCTCTTTTCGGTCAGCGCTGATCGCTCCTGGATCCATGGCATCAAGACCACCGGCGATAAGGTCGCGTCTGCCGCACCTTTCGCGGATGTCATGCCCGGCGAAGGCGTTGCGGTTCGCTGAACCTCGGCTCCAACGTCGACGTCTTCACTGATCAGACCTATTCATGAACGCCGCCTAAATTTAGCCGTCCTCGCGGCAGGCGGCACCTCCGAGCTCTCAGGCCAGAATGAAGCCGATGATCACATCCTGGTCGGCAAGCGGGGCCAGAGCGGCGTTAAGTTTGCCGCGCGTCACCTGCCCCTGTACGCCGATGGTGAAGCCCGCCGGCTGCGGCTCGCCTGGAGCTGCCTTCAAACGGCGGACAAGATCGACGAACTGAACATCGAAGGCGAGCCTCAAGCCGCGCGCCGGCTGCGGCTGCTGCGACCGCAGAACCCGCGACTGGACAAAGGAGAGGAACGCGGGGTTGAAGGCGACGATGTTCTTGTTTCCCGTGAGCGCAAAGGCAGGCGTTGGGCTGGCGCGCACCTGACCGGCGACGATCGCCAGATTGCTGCGTTGCCTGGCACCGATAAGCTCGTCGCGCATGTAGCGCGTGGCGACATAGCGCAGTCGCGCCGTCAAATTCCCCTCGCCTTCAAGCTCTCTTTCACAAGCTGCAACGATATCCGCAAGTCTTCGTCCCTGCCGCGCGGCAAGCTCGCCAAGACACTGCCAATAGATTTCCTCGAGCTTGATCCCGCGCCGCTGACCGCCGACAGTGACGACGCGGAACCGCAGCGCGCTCAGGTCCTCATCGGACGGTGGAGGCTGCGTTTCGTTCATTCATCAGCGCTCCCGCAGGGCTTCCTCACGCGCCTTGTTGATCGGCTTCATCAGATAGGCAAGGATCGTCTTCTTGCCCGTCATGATATCGACCGAAGCGATCATGCCCGGCATGATGGCATATTCCCGCCCGTCCTTCACCAGCGCAGCCGTGTCGGTTTTAACGCGCACGAGATAATAGGTCTCGCCATTGTTCTGGTCGACGAGACTGTCGGCGCTGACGGTTTCGACGATGCCGCCGAGGCCGCCATAAATCGAGAAGTCATAGGCGGAGACCTTGATCAAGGCCGGTTGGCCCGGACGCACGAAGGCGACGTCGCGCGGCGAAAGCCGCGCCTCGACGAGCAACGTCTCCGATGTCGGCACGACGCCGCCGATCACTGCGCCCGGCGTCACATAGGCGCCGACCGTGTTGACATCCAACGTATTGATGATGCCGTCGACCGGAGAACGGATATCGGTGTTGGCGACCCGGCTGGTCGCCCCGCGGATCGTTTCGTCGATCACCGAAAGCTGCGAGAGGGCCTCCGTTTTTTCGGCCAGGGCCTCCTGCTTCAGTTGCAGGGAGAGTTCGGTGACCTGCAGCGACGCCTCCTCGAGCGCCGCCTCCAGCTTGCCGACCGATTGCTTCCACAGGGCGAGCTGTCCCCGGGTGTCGGTCAATTCCTTTTCGACCCGCAGTAGCTCTGTTTGAGCGATGAGCTTGCGTTTGGCCATCGGCTCGATGAGCCCCTGTTCCCGTTCCGTGACCTGCAGGCTCTCGGTCAGCCGGGTGATGTTGGCTTGCGCCTCCGCCAGTTCCTTCTGACGCTGACCCTCGCGCGCCTGCATGACCGACAGCTTGTTGTTGAAGTTTCCAGCCTTCGCCTGGAGCAGTTGCTCCTCGTTGGCACAGATAGCCGGTGCGACCTTGGCGATATTCTCGGGGCAATTGTACTTGGCGTCGTAGGCCCCACTCTCTTCGAGTTCCAGGCGCGCTATCTGCGCGCGCAGCGACCGTGCCTTGGCTTCGAGCTCGCCAAGCGAGGAGCCGCTTGCCGTATCGTCGAGCCGCAGAATCAGGTCGCCGCGGCGGACGACCTGCCCAAGCTGCACGGCGATCTCGCGCACGATGCCGGGCTCGCTCGACTGGATGATCTGCGTCTTCGAGACGGGAATGACCTTGCCTTCGCCACGTGCGATTTCGTCCACTTCGGCAATCGCCGCCCAGGTAACGAAACAGCTGATCAGCAGGCCGATGACCAGCAGCCCAGCGCGCGCGGCAAGCGGCGGTTTCTCAGTCATGCTGCCCCCTCCCGCCACTTGCGGACCGGCATTGATTCGTCGAGAGCGTGGATCATAGCCCCGCCCCCTCGGCCGGTCCGGCAGGACCGGAGCGTCGTTGCAACTGTTCGATGACCGCGGCCTTCGGGCCATCGGCGACAAGGCGACCGCGGTCGAGTACAAGCAGGCGATCGACAAGGCTCAGCATGCTGTGACGGTGCGTGGAGATTAGAAGGGTGACATCGCTGCTGAAGACATTGGAGAGCTTGTTGATCAGCTCGCGCTCGCTGGCGAGGTCCATGGCCCCGGAAGGCTCATCCAGGAACACCACCTTCGGCTTGCGCAACAACAGCCGGGCAATGGCGACCGCCTGGCGCTGCCCGCCCGAAAGCTGGGAACCGCGCTCACCGACCGGCATGTCATAGCCACGCGGATGATGGGAGACGAAGTCGTCGACGCCGGCAAGCCGGGCTGCCGCGACCACTTCTTCATCGCTGGCGGTGGGGTTCGCCATCAGCAGGTTTTCCTTGATGGTGCCGGAAAACAGGTCGGAATTCTGCGACACGAAGGAGACGGCCGAGCGGACGACGGAGGGATGCAACTGCCGGATATCGACGCCATCGAGCAGAATACGGCCGGCGCTGGGCGCGTAGAGACCTGCGAGAAGCCTGCCGAGCGTGGTCTTGCCCGAACCGATGCGGCCTATGATGCCAACACGCTCGCCCGCCTTTATCGTAACGTTCATGCCGCTGACCACTTTGTAATCGGTCCCCGGATAGGCGAAATCGAGATTGGTGAAAGTGATGCTGCCGTTGCGGATCTCACGGTTGACGAAACCGATCGTGTCCGGCCGATCCTCCGGCTGCTCCATCACCGCATTCAGGATGCGCAGCGACAAAATCGCCTGACGCAGCCGTGCCAGCGTCATCGCGATCTGCCCCAGCGGTGCGACGGCACGGCCGGAAAGCATGCTGGCAGCTATGATCGCGCCCGAGGAGATGTTGCCTTCAGTGAATTCGTAGGCGCCTGCGACAACAATGCAGACCGTCACCAATTGCTGCACGAACTGTGTCGCGTGCGAGGCCCAGGAGGAGATCTCCTTGATCTGCTCGGCCGTGTTCGAAGAGTGCTTAGCCAGTTCGTTCCAGCGGCGCAAAAGCTGCTTTTCCGAATGCAGCGTCTTCACCGTCTCGATGGCGCTGATCGTCTCTACCAACAGCGCCTGACGCTGGGCAGATTCGTTCGAGGCGGCGGCGACGCGGTTGCCGATCTTGTACTGCGCGACATAGCCGATCAAGACGCTCAAGAGGAACGCGACCGCCGGGATGAGCGCGATCCAGCCTGCGACCGCGTAGACCGCTGCGACGAAAACGAAGACGAAAAGGCTGTCGATGAGGGTGCTGAGCGTATTCGAGGTGAAGAACTCGCGAACGAATTCATACTGCATCGCTCGGTTGGCGTATTCGCCCGTCGAAGATGGGCGCGATGCCATCGTCGCATGCAGTATCTTCTCGAACAGCATGTAGGAGAGCTTCAGGTCGGCCTTCCGTCCGGCAAAGTCGATCAGCGCGGCACGAACCGTCTTGAGCAGGAAGTCGAACAGAATGGCGGTGCTGATGCCAAGTGCCAGCACCCAAAGCGTCGCCATCGCCTTGTTCGGCAGAATCCGATCATAGACGTTCATCGTAAAGAGCGGCGCGGCCAGCGCCAGCACGTTGATGAAAAAGGCCGCGATCGCCACCTGCACATAGGCTTGCCAGAATGGCTTGACCGTGGCCGTCAGCCAATGCCGGCGGTCGATGTTACGGGCCTCACCGACGCCGCGGCCGGACGCCGTATTGAGATAGGTGGCTGAGAAGGACAAGGCATAGGCGAGACCGCCGAGCTGCAACTCAGACAGTTTCACCGCCGCTTCGCCGGGGGCAACAGCTCTGTTCGAAAGGTTCAACGTGCCGTCAGGCGCCTCTTCCAAAAGCGCCATGGCGCTGCCGTCACGAAAGACGAGCAGCAGCGGGTACACGAAATCACGATTGCCGATCGCGCGCCCGGAAACGATTTCCGTTTCCAGGCCGACCCGCTCCGCAATACGTGAGACGTCCTCGGCGCTCGGCAACCGCGCGTCAAAAGGAACGTCGGAATAAAGCACGCTGTCGGACGAGGGGCGGTTCAAGAAGATACAGATCTCCTTGAACGCCTCGGAAAAGCCAGTCAAAGACGGGCCGATCTGCACATGCCTGTCAATGCTTTGCACTACCACCGATTGTGTCCACCTTGACGAGGACTATCATTTCTGCCGGATCGGCGCCAACAAATCGAGCGGCAAGTCGTTCGTCTGGCGCGAAGGAACACGGCGATAGGTTTCCGTGGGCGGCGTATCCGGAACATTGAACTCGTTGCGGGCATAGGCTTCGGCCTGGGCCGGCGCCTTGATCTGCATCGTCGACAGGAGCTGGCCGGTCGCCGCAAGCAGGCGGTACTCGGCAAACAGAGCGGCGTACTGCGAGGTTTTCGCGAGAACGCTGACATTGAAACGCGAATTCTGCGCGCCGAGCACGTCAAGCAGCGAACGCTGCCCGACCTTGAGCTGTTCGCGATAGGACTCGACGAGCTGTACGTTCATCTGAGCCTGCGCGCTCAGCGTGCGGGAGATCTCGTACTGGCTGTTGCGGCGTTCCCAGGAAATGCGAACGGCTTCCTCGACCTCGCGATGTGCCTGGTGGAAGACCAGCCGCTGTTCGCTTGCGCGGCGCATCTGCTCCTGCTCGTTGGCGATATCAATGCCGCCACGATAGAGGTTCCACTTCGCCACGATCCGCGCCTGGGCATCCCAAGTGTTGCCGGTCGCGCCGTCGATATCGTTGCCGGTGCGCACACGCCCTTCGGCGAAGACTTCCGGAAGCATGTTCGAGCGTGCCGCTTTGACCTGCGAATCCGCAGCGCTGATGTCGGAATCGGCGGCCTTGATGCGCGGATTGCTGCCGCGGGCGATACCGATTGCCGTCTCCAACGTCTTTGGCAGAACGCCGGCCACCGACTTCGGCATGGACGGCTTCGTGAGCGGCTGGCCAACCAGGCGGTTGAAGCTGATCTTGACGGTTTCGAGCGATTCCTCTGCTTCCTGCAGACGGGCCTTGGCCGACAACAGGCGTTCACTCGCCTGCTGGCGATCCGCATCGGTCAGGGCGCCACCTGAAATCAGCGAGCTGATATCCGACAGGATCGACTGGTGCACGCCGACGTTCTTGCGCGCTTCGGCAACGATCTGCTGCTGGAGAATATACTCGAAGTATTCGCGGACGATCTGCAGCCCGATCGTCTCGGACCGTTCGAGGACGCGGAAGGAGGCGCTGTCGACGCGCGCCGCCTGACGCTCCAGTTCGGCGCGACGACCACCGCCATCGAAGAGCTTCTGCGTAATGGTCAGCCCGACGTCGGAAGGATAGAGCGGATCGTTCTCAATAGAACCAAGGCGACGGGCTTCGTCCTCAAGATGTTGAACGCCCGTCGAAGCTTCCATGTCGACACTCGGCAGATAGAGACCGCGCGCCTGCCGCAGTTCGAACTCGATTGCCTCGCGGTTCTCAATCGACTGCCCGATTTCCGGGTTCGATTCCATCGCGATCTGAAGCGCTTCCCTCAGCGTCATCGCTTCGGCTGCGCCACCTGCAAATACGGTTGACGCGAGCAGAATGGAAAAAAGCCCGCCCTTAAAAGTTTTCCCCACTTTCAATATTATCCCCCTCGCAATCAGTACGTCATGCTGGCGAATCCGAGCGTGCGTTACAACTGCCGAAATTTACCGATAGATAATACAGAGGTAATATAACGCGGCCACCAATTTTGGGGTGGTTCTATGGCGCCCCAAGCTTTCGCACGGCTATGTTGCAAAAATGGAACATTCGTGTGGCGACGAGAGTAACCGTTAACCTATTGAAATAAAATAAATCAGCCGCGGTTGCCCAAAGTGGCAAGGCGCTTCGGCCCACTGCAACGTCGCCGTCAACGCAACGGCAGCGCGAATTCCTTACCAGGGCCTCAGCCGCTGCGAGCGGTGGTTACCTGTTTTCCCGGCACTGGCGCCGGCACCCAGTAAATCACGCTGAAGGCAGCCGGACGAAATCGACGGTTTGCGTTCCCTCGCTGGCCACCAATACCGTTTCGGATGCTGCCGCACGGCGCAACCGTTCGAGATCTACGCTGCCGTCGAACAATGCGCCGCCGACGCTGAGTGCCAGATCGACCTTGCTGCCGTCTGCCGAGAAGTGTGCCGAAGCCAATGCCCTCGTCAGGCGGACGGAAACCTGCTCGGCATCAGATTCGCTCGCGCCGACCAAAAGAACGTCGAAGCTTGCCGGGCCGGTTCGAGCGACGATGTCATCGCGCCGCACCGAGGTGCTGATCGTGGAGGCGACGAACTGGAGCAGTTCTTCGCTCCAGGCCGGACCGAAAGCGGCACCAACATCGTCGAGGTTGTTGATCCTGAGATGAATGAGTGCTCCGTGAAGTTCTTCGCCGGCGCGTTGCCGGCGACGCTCTAGGCCGTTGACTTGTTGGACCAGCCCGCGGCCGGTCACGCAGCCCGTCGTGGCATCGTGGGCGACGACATGGTTGATCTGGTTGCGAAGGCGCTGGGCCCGCCGAAACTGCGTCGCCGCGAGAACGATCAGCGGCACGCCCATCAACAGGGAGATCAACGCGGCGCCAACCACGGCGGCCGCATAGGGCCGATCGACGAGAGCGACCAGGCTGAGATAGACCAAAACCTGGGCGAGTACGGCGAAACCAATAATGCCACCGATGACATATCGCGCGATTCGCCAGTCCCTCTGCCCGTTGAACTGTACTTCTCTTCGCATCCACCGCTCCCGATTCACCAATGTCGATCGGTTTAGCGCGAGTTTATGGATATTCCATTTCCAGGGTACCTACAACTTTATGCAGTACGCAGGCTTTCCAAGAAAAATGCTCCAAAACGGGATATCCGGTTCGCCGAAAGCAGCTTCCCGGTCCCTCCCGCGGGCTTGAACGCTACGTCAAACGCTAGCGGCGTAGAGAAGCGATTCGATGCCGGATGCCACCTTACCGACCGGGCTCACACACAGCAACGCTGCCCAAAGCAGTCGCTGGCTGTCGTCGATCGCTTTGTTCTCAGTACGCGAGTGCACCGCCGAAAGCCGACGAACCGCGCCTTGTCTTCAGCGCTTGATAGGGCCCATGCGGCCGTTCAACTGCGGCAGGGTCGGGAACCCTCCCCGTCTTTCGGCGTTCCTATTCCGCCGGGCGCCCTCGCCCGATGCTGAAGCGCCACGAAAGGAACCGATGATGTACGACAGGGAGCGTTGGCCAGAACAAAGGGCATCAACCGGATTGCCGGTCGGGATCATGCTCCTTTCAGCCCTCGCCATTACCGCCTATCTCGCCGTCGGCGGCGCATTTTCGGACGGTGGTGATCGGGCTGTCGTCTACATCCCGCAGACAATTGGAAAGTAACCCACGCGGCGCGGCAGTGCGCGGCGGCTTTGACCGAAGCTGGCGGGCATTCGACATGTCGCATGCGTGAGACGGGGCGGCTCCTCCTCCGTCCCGTAATTCACGACAGGCCCAAAAATGTCTCTACAAACAATGCCGTGAGTGACCGGCAATAAATCCGGCGAGCAACACGGGACCGCCCGTCCGGTGGCCATTCACGAGCTACAACTTGACAGCGACGGCCTTTAAAGGCAACGAATCAAACGGGTGGCGAACTCCTCAATTTGGGCTAGGCGGTGCTGACCTCAGCGTCGTATTTTGCCTGTTGCTCAACTGCGCGCGAGCGCCCGCTCGCCGTCCTTGAGACGATGGAGTGCCGACTGTCCGGGGCCCTTTCTCATCCGAAACGATCAGATCTAGCCGAGACGCATGTGGAACTTTCGAACGCGCCCCAGCGCGCGCCACTCGCCCAAACCAATCAGGAGAAATCATGGAAACCGTCGAGATCAGCGACCGCAGCGACTTTGCACTTTGGGCAATCCAGCGCGCCCAGGAAATCGTCACGGCCGAGGGCGCCGCCTTCGCTTTGGCCGCTCGCGACATGAATGAGGAAGCGCTGGGCGAAACTGCAGCCGCGCTCGGCAAAGCCATCAGCGATGCCATGCTCGAAGTTTTTGACGGTCTGACCGCGGAGTGACCTGAGCCGTCGGGGTGCACGCCGGTCTCACGACAAGGGCGAGCGCCGGATATCCAAATGGAGGGTGGCGGGTAGCGATCAGCCGCACATCTGGCTTGTGGTTCGCGGTCGGAGGGCTCGCCGTTCGTCTGTAACCAGCCTGAATGCAATGGCGCGCGCCTGTCCTTCATCAACGCATCCAGTTCTTGGGAGGGTTCACTTCCGCCGTACGTCGAGGCCCAATGCCTCGGCTATGGTGATGGTTTGGTCGATCGTGATGACCGCGTCCTTAAGGTGCACGTTTTCCGGTTCGATCGCACTGAGGTCGCTGCCCCTGAGATCACAGGCTGTGAAATCGATGCCGTGCAGCCACGCGCCGGAGAGATCGACGTCTCTCAGCGAGCCACCCTTGCAGGAGGCACCGGTAAGGTCTGCCTCCCGCAAGCGGGTTTCCTTAAAGGATGCGCGGCCGAGACCGGCGCCGGGCAAGCCGACGAAGGACCAGTCCCCGCCTGAGACCTGCATCTGGTCGAAGTCGCATGTATCGAACATGCTGCCGACGAACTTGCACTCTGTGAACCGGCTGTCGAAGAATTTGCAGGAAACGAAAGTGCAGTTCATGAAGGCACCCGCCTGATGCGACGAGGCATTGAAGCGCGCACGCCGGAAGGTGCATTCTTGGAAGACGATACCAACTGTCTGTGCCTCAGTCAGGTCGAGATCGACGAACAGAGTGTTCTGATGACGCTCGCGATCGATCTGCCGGCCATACCAGTCCGCACCGGCAATCGTGATATCTACCTTCGGCGGCGCTTCGCCATATCGTCGTTCAGCCATCGTCATCCATCCATTGCGCGCGGTTAGACGGCGAACGCCTGCCGTTCCGTCATCCTTTTCGACCGGGCAACAATTGAGTGCACCGGCAACGACCTCGCTTCACGCGAGCGTCTACAGGCTGTTTAAGCTGACTAGCAGAGTCGACAGAATCAAGTAACCGGCAAGTGCCGGAGACCAGCCCGGCCGCGCGTCAGTCGTCGATCCGAAAACCGACCTTCATGACCACCTGGTAGTGCGCCACTTCGCCATCCTTGATGTGGCCCCGGATCTGATCGACCTCGAACCACTCGAGATTTCTCATAGTTTTCGACGCCCGCGCGATCGCCGTTTCGATCGCCTCCGTAACGGAAGACTTCGAACTGCCGACAAGTTCTACCTTCTTGTAGACATGGTCACTCATGACACCCTCCCGGTTGCCTCTAGAAGCGACAACAAGCCTACAGGCAAATCACGAATACAGCACCTGCCCCACGCATCGAGCGCGACGCGTTGCGTGAAGGCATCGCACGGCTTGCTTCGTCTGTCCGCCAGCCAGGAAGGAAAGCGGATCATGCCCCTGCCATCGCAAGCGCGTGATTTGCACAAGGAACGTGCAGTTTGCCTGGCACTGGCCAGTTTTTCCCGCAAATCGGGCGCGCGGTCGAGCAAATCCAACACCGTTTCAGGTGGCCCAACTCTTGCTTCACTCTGTCTGAACATCCAACCAAGGGATTGTCGGATGATGTGGAGTGGGTTGCTGCTGTCGCTGCTGCTGAGCGTTTCAATGGCCTTCAGCCTGACGGAGTTGAGTTTCGTGCGCAATGGCCGCGGCCAGCAATCGCGCGGCGATGCGGTGCGAACAACGCTCGCGATGTCCGCTGGATTGACCGCTTTGGGATTGGCTTTCAGTCATCAGGGGCCATCATTGGGGGTAATGGCAGTCATCGCGGGAATAGCGCTCTCATGGCTGGCGGCGCGGTTCGCCTCACGAACCGTTGCGCTCGCCGTCGCTATCCTGTCGCTCGGCTTCTATCTGCAGTTCGCGGAACTCGCACCCTTGCGCCCTTGACCGACGGTGCATGAAAGCGTTCGCCCTTCGGTCACGATCGCATCCATCGCGATGTCGTGCCATTGTGGCCTGATGCTCTCCATTCTCTGCTGTTCGAAGCCAATGCCGATCACGAATGGGTTCGGTTGAAGCACGGCGAGTGTACGATCGTAATAGCCCCCACCATAGCCCAAGCGATAACCGCTCTCGTCGAAACCGACGACCGGTGCGATGACGATGGTCGGCTGAACATCCCGCCCCTCGGTCGGAATTGGGATCCCCCAAACACCCCTCTCGAGCGCCTCGCCAGCGCGCCAGGATCGAAAGCCGAGAGGTTTTGCCTTGGCGAGCACCACCGGTAATGCGCAGTTGGCGCCGCGGGCAATGAGCGTGTTCATCCAAGAGCGCAGATCCGGTTCACCACGGAACGGCCAATACAGCGAAATCGTTTCGCCTCGAACGTTGGGCAGAAGTTGGTCGAGCGCAGAAACGATCGCGTCTGTCCGTGCGGTCCGTTCTGCAATCGGAATGCCCTGTCGCGCGGATATCAGCCTTTTTCTCTCCTGCTCCCGCCATTGCACAATCGAGATCGCCTCTGGAGACTCCATGCCCATATAGGCCGGATCCACCTCGTGCATCAGGCAAGGCGGTGATGAAAAGCGCGGCGGAAGATCGTCCTCATCAGGCGTGCACATGGTCGATGCCCTTTCTCCGTTTCCGGGAATGTTTCGAACGCAGTTTCACGAGATCACCTTGATTATCATTTCCCATTCGAGAACAATAAAGCAGCTTCATTCCCTTCGTAGATAAAATGGACTTCACGACCCTTAAGATTTTCCTGCTGGTAGCCGAGCGCACCAGCGTGAGCCGTGCCGCCACCGAGATTGGCCGTGCGCCATCCAACGTCACCAACCGTATTCGCGCACTCGAGGAAGAATTGGGCGTCGGCCTGTTTAGCCGCGACGGCAAGAAGATGACGCTGACGCGGGAGGGGCGTCTTTTTCGCTCCTACGCCACACGGCTGGTGGCGCTCGGTGACGAGGCGCGCAACGCGCTGAAGCCGACGATGATGCCGGACGTCTTGCGGCTGGGCAGCATGGAGAGTACCGCTGCCAGCCGCCTGCCGCCGGTTCTGCAGTCGATCAACCGAACGCACCCGGATTTGGCGCTGAGGCTCACCATGGGCTCGACGGAGGAACTGACCCGAGCCGTGCTCGCTGAAGAAATCGACTGTGCGCTGATCGCACGTTTGCCAAGCGATATCGCGATGCCGAGACCTGACTTGCTCGAGGACCTCGATGGCGATCCGATCTACCGCGAAGACGTATTGATCGTCTTGCCCGCGTCGCATCCTCCGATCAAAACCGCCCTGGACGTGCGCGTGAACTGGTTGGCGGCGCTCGAACCCGGATGCACGTACCGCCGTGTCGCGGAACAATGGGCGCGTCCGTCGCCGACGATTGCGACCAAGGAGGTTTCCTCCTATCACGCCATCCTGGCGAGCGTTGCAGCCGGTGACGCGATCGGTGTAGTGCCACGATCCGTATTCGAACTGATGGACTGGCCAGGCGAGGCTCGAACCCATTCATTGCGTGAAATTCAGACACTGCTCATCTATCGTAGGGAGGCCAGCTCCCCTGCGATCGAAATCCTGCGCCGCGCATTGCATACAGACGCTGGCTCCCACTGAAATATTCAACCTACGCGCTGCTATTTACAGGTGACTGCATGACCAATTCGCCCAACCAGACGCCCTCGCAACCGCTGGGCCGTCGTTTCTTCGCGCCGATCCTGGCGGGAGCGACGTTGAGGGAGCGCCTGATTGCGTGTCTCGGAGCGCTGGTTGGTATCCTCCTGACCGGAATGATCAGCGGCAGTATCTTTGGTGGCGGTGCCAGCCTTCCGTTGATCGTGGCGCCGATGGGCGCATCCGCAGTTCTGCTGTTTGCTGTTCCCGCAAGCCCGCTTGCCCAGCCGTGGTCAATCGTCGGCGGCAACACGATCTCCGCCTTCGTGGGTGTTCTGTCAGCGATGTTCGTGCCGGATCCGCTGATCGCAACAGGTATTGCCGTGGGGATCGCGATCGCGGCGATGTCGTTTACGCGCTGCCTGCATCCGCCCGGCGGCGCCGCTGCGTTGACGGCAGTGCTTGGCGGCCCTGTCGTGGCGAGCTGGGGTCTCCTGTTCCCGCTGGTGCCCGTCGCGCTCAACTCGTGTCTGCTGGTGGCTCTCGGGATCCTGTTTCACAAGCTGGCCAGACGCAACTACCCGCACGTCGTCGCTCCGCCCGCAAATACGCACGCGACCATTGATCCGCCCGCCAGTCGCCGGGTCGGCTTTACCGGCGCCGATGTCGATGCCGCGCTCGAGGCGCTGGATGAAACGTTTGACATCAGCCGGGAAGATCTTGATCGGGTGCTGCGCCAGGTGGAATTACAGGCGGCAATTCGGGCGACACCCCACATCCTGTGCCGGGATATCATGTCGAGGGACGTCATCTGCGTTCATCAAGACGACAGCAGCGAGGCGGCGCGCTCGTTGCTTCTCAAACACAATATCCGGACCATACCCGTAAAGGATGGAAACGAGCGACTTGTCGGTACAGTCGGACTGAGGGAACTGACCGAGCCCGGCGCCACCGTCGGCAGCAACGTTGCAACGCCAGTGGTCGCGCGCCAGGACGACCGGGCGATGAGCTTGCTTCCGGCGCTCACCAGCGGAACAATTCACGCGGTCATCATCGTGGATGACGACCATCATGTGCTGGGACTGATTTCACAAACGGATCTGCTGGCGGCAGCAGCGCGGACGTTATTCGACCACAACTCAGGTCGCGAACAGGCTGCATAGGATTTGCCTTCGGTTGTCCACCCGGATCAATCCACTGTGCCCGTCGTCAGATTGGCGAGATCAGCAGGCTCAGTGCAGCGAAATCTGTCGCGTCGGTTGCCTCACGTGATGCACGAGCGGTGTTTCGCTCGATATCAGTCGCGCAACCAGACGCCCTGACGCCGTAACCACATCGATGACTGCGTCGCAATAGTCGTCGTCCTTGGTCAATTCATCGACAATCCTTTGACCATAGGCAACTGCGGGTCCATCCGATGGGTATTTCCGGCCAACTTCGTCGCGGCTGACGACGCCTGCTGCATAGATATTGAACAGATAGCGGCGCATGATATTCCACTCCATACGGGATGCCGCTTCGGCGTTGGCCATGCTGAAGGAACCGAAAGCGCTATGAGCGGCATTGCAGGGTTTGAAATGACCCTGCAACCTATCGCGACATCGTGTCCTTGTCGCGTGACCCGAGCGTGACATTTACTCTACGTTAAGCATCGTCAGCTTCACCGTGCTCGACGGACAAGCTGGGATCGGCGTGTCGACCTCGCGGATGCGTGTGACGCTTTCCTGACTCGGGACATATTACCGGTCAAAAAACGGCTCGCTGTCGAAGTCGATTCCTGGGCGGACGACGCCCCGTACCTAAGAGGAACGGGTAGGTCAACGACGAGACGTACGCGCGTTTCTGGCGTTTGCGCAGGCACAAAGACGAAGATCCTCACCTCGCGTAGCCAAGGATGCTCTCTGCGCCGCACGGCAGCCCGGAAGTCCCCGGCGCCGGAGGGGCCGATACACATTGCCTCAACCCCAGACGGCTTCGATGCGTCCGATACGTCCAAGCGTTGCTCCGAATCCGTCTGCAAGCATCCAACAAGGAACAGATGATGACCGATCTCAGCCTCGAAAGCACAATCGCAACCATCGCAGCCGAATTGCCGGGGGCCGCGGAACTCTTTCGCCGTTACGGCATCAGCTTCTGTTGCGGCGGCAAGATGTTGTTGTCGGAAGCTGCGCTCAAGGCCGGTATCGCCCCTTCGGTATTGCTTACAGAACTGGAAACGCTCAAGCGTTCCTCAAGTCGAGATGCCCCGGAGGAGACCGCCGATCTCATCGCTCACCTCCTCCACAGGTACCACCAAACGCACCGTGCTGAGCTCGCATGGTTGATTCCGCTTGCTCAGAAGGTGGAACGGGTACACGGCGGCCATCCGTCGGCGCCTGTCGGGCTTTCCCAAGCCCTGGAGGCGCTGCGCGACGAGCTCGAAAGCCACATGATGAAGGAAGAGCTCGTGCTGTTTCCGATGATGCAGCGCGGTGATGGCGCGACGATTTCCTATCCGATCGCGCAGATGCGGCGCGAGCACGACGACGAGGTGGAGCATCTGCGAACGATCGAGCATGTCACCCACGGGCTTACCTTGCCGGACGGCGCCTGCGGTTCGTGGACAGCACTCTATACCGGGTTGCGTAAGCTCACCGACGACCTCGTCACGCACATGCATCTCGAAAATGCCGTGCTGTTTCCGCGCTTCGAGGCCGGCCTCCAGACGATTTGATGATCGCGGCGCCAAAGGCGTGGACATCGATCTGGCAGGCGCCGCACCGACCCCTGTTCTTTCTGGCGGGTCTATGGGCGTTTGTCGCGCCTGCGGTCTGGCTTCTGCCCGAGGGTCTTGGACCGGACAAAGCCGCCTGGCATAGCCATGAGCTTCTCTTCGGCATGGCCGGTGCGGCGGCAGGGGGCTACCTGCTGACCGCCCTGCCCGCCTGGACAAAGAAGGGTTCGGTCTCGCGTAACGTCACCGTGTTCGCGACCATTCTCTGGTGCGTGGCCCGCCTGACGATGGCTTTTTCGGCGCACCTCCCGGTCGTTGCTGCCGCAGGCGGGATGTTAGCCTACTTCGTCTTTCTTGCGGTCGTTCTCGCCCAGCGGGTTGTATCGAGCAGAGCGGGACGCCGCTTCTGGGCACCGTTCGCCATGGCGCTGATTGGCATGCTCAGCTCGGTATGGCTTGACGGAGAGGCAAGCTATCTCGTCGCAGAGGCAGTGCCGCGGATCTTCCTCGCTCTGGTCACCCTGATCGGCGGGCGTGCCGTGCCCGCTTTCACACGCTCCTGGCTCGGACGAACTGGTGAGGCAGGTCTCCTTCGGGACCGGCCCGGGCTTTCCTACCTGGCGATCGGCGGCATAGTTGCGGCCGCCTGGCTCAACGCTTCCGAACAATCGAATGCAGCGGGTCTCGCCCTCGTACTGTCCGGCTTGGCGCTCGTACTCCAAATGAGCGGTTGGCAATGCCACAGGGCCTGGCGCTACCCGGCGCTCTTCATTCTGCATCTTGCTTTTTCCTGGACGCCGGCGGCTCTCCTGCTCATCGGCTTCGCCACCATGTTTCCCGACCAGATGTCACCCGCGACCGCCGTGCATGCAGCGACCATGGGGGCAATGGGAACAATGATGGCGGCTCTTATGATGCGCGCGGCGATGGCCCGCGACGGAGGCGTGCTCGTGCTCAACGGGAAGATGGCATGCGCTTTCGCTCTTATCTGCCTCGCAACAATGATCCGCATTCTGGCCGAATGCGTCGGCAGCGCGTATTGCGATCCCATCGTCGCCGCGGCCGCATGCTGGATGTTGGCATGGGGGCTGTTCCTTCTTGCCTATCTACCGGCGCTAAGAGGACCTGTTCCGAGACCCGTCCTGAGCGCTGACAGGGCGCTAGCACCGCTGACCGAACCCGAATGATGGGCTTTGCGCGGTCCTTTCGGACCCGCCATGTGCACCGCCGCGAGAGCGAGTTCTGTTGCCGGAAACACCTGTCGGCCGTCCAATTGCACATTGCATCATGAACATTGTCACGTCACAAGGTCGCGCTATCTTCGGGAAGATCCTTTTAGCGGTAGCCGATGCCACGCCCTCCCCAGACCTCGACCCAGATTGCCAACACCTCCAGCAAGGGTGCCGATCGCCCGGAAAGCTCGGAATCGACTGTCGAGCATGTCGTGCTCCAGACGGGCGCTTCAAACCCATCCGACGGGCCGGATCAATCCACGCAAGCACCCCCCTCCCCGACACTCTTCGGCCAAAGCGGACAGGCAGCTCGCCATCTGTTGGTTGCGCTCTGCCACGATTTGAAGGTGGGTGCAATCTTGGTCCGCGCGAAGACCAAGCATGCGGCTTCCTACCTGAAAACGAAATTCAGCCCTTCGAATGCAGACGAAGCCGCATCAACTGCCGACGATCCCCGTGGGTGGTTCGTGGCTGCTCTGGCGAAGGTCGGGAACCGGCTGGGTGCGCTGCGTAAGAAGCCCTCCGAAGATCGCGCGCGCACCTTCGTCAGGCCAAGCTGGTGGAAGGTTGCCATCGGCTTGACCCTCCTCGCCTGCCTCCTTCTTCCCGGTACTGTACTCGTGTGGGCGCTGAAGGATGTTCCCTGGAGCGAGATCAGGGACGGAACTTTGAAGCCTGTCGTGGTGCTGGAAACGGCGGACGGAGGACCGCTGGTCAGACAAGGCCCTTATCAGGGACCCTACGCACAGTACGACCAATTCCCGCCGCAGCTGATCGATGCCGTGCTGTCAATCGAGGACCGCCGGTTCATGGACCATTTCGGCATCGATCTCAGAGGGATCGGACGGGCACTCGTGCGGAACTTCGAAGCTGGCTCGGTGGTCGAGGGCGGCAGCACCATCACCCAACAGCTCATCAAGCTGCAATATCTCGACAGCGACCGAACAATGAAACGAAAGATCCAGGAGTTCGTGATCGCCCTGTGGCTGGAGTGGAAGCTCGGCAAACAGGAAATTCTGACGCGTTACCTCAACAGCGCCTATCTCGGCGCCGGCGCGACCGGCATGCCCGCAGCGGCGCGGATCTATTTCAACAAGGACATCGGCGCACTCAACTTGCCGGAATCGGCGATGCTGGCTGGATTGTTGCGGGCGCCGAGCCAGAGGAACCCGATCGACAATTTTGACGGTGCGCGGCAACGCACATCGGTCGTCCTCGACACGATGGTGGCCAATGGCAAGATCACCGCACCCGAAGCTGCACACGTCAAGGCGAGCTTCGCCACGCTCCACCCGACGACGCCGACGCCACGCTCCGGAAGCTGGTTCGCCGACTGGATCTCGCCGCAGGCGAGCGAAATCGCCGGCGCATCGCCGGGTTCGACCACGGTGCGCACGACACTGTCCCCACAGCTGCAACGGATCGCCGAAAGGGTTCTGGCAAACGCGCTAGATACGGAAGGAAAGGCGGCCGGAGTATCCCAGGCCGCGTTGGTTGCGATGACGCCCGACGGAGCGGTCGTCGCCATGGTCGGCGGTCGCGACTATAAGCAAAGCCAATTCAATCGCGCCGTGACCGCCATGCGGCAACCGGGTTCCACCTTCAAGCTGTTCGTCTACTATGCGGCCCTGAAAGCCGGGTTCACTCTCTCCGACCAGGTCCTGGATGCGCCGATCGACATCAACGGCTGGTCGCCCGAGAATTCCGGTGGCCGCTATCGCGGCTGGGTCACGCTTGCCGAGGCCTTTGCCCGCTCGCTGAATGCGCCAACGGTGGCGCTTGCCCAGGAGGTCGGGCTCGACAATGTGATCGCCGCTGCGCGCGAGCTCGGCATAAACGCGCCGCTGGCCAATACTCCTTCCTTGGCCCTCGGCACTTCCGAGGTCAGCTTGCTTGACCTGACCAGCGCCTATGCCTCCGTCCATCTCGGAAAGGCGCCCGTAGAACCCTGGGGCATCATCGCCTTTCAGGCGGCCGGGCAGCCGGAGGCCTTCCGTGTCGGCTCACAGGTCGCGCCGACCATTGATCTCTCGGCGTACCAGCCGGATCTCGTTGGCCTTTTGCAGTTGGTGGTCGAGCGCGGAACCGGACGCGGGGCCGCTCCCGGCGCGTTCGCGGCCGGCAAGACCGGCACCAGCCAAAACAATCGCGATGCCTGGTTCGTCGGCTTCACGGAGCCACTCGTCGCCGGCGTATGGGTTGGCAATGACGACGATACGCCGATGAAGGGGGTCACGGGTGGCGCCTTGCCAGCGCATATTTGGCGCGACTTCATGCGGGAAGTGATGGCGGCGCCTGCGGCAGGAGCGCTTGTCGAAAGCCCGGCCGCGCCGCAGTCCTGCAACATCACGGCCTGCTCCCGCAGCTATCGTTCCTTCAGGCCGTCGGACTGCACCTATCAGCCCTATTATGGCGGACGGCGGCTCTGTGAAAAATGAGCCTCGCTTGGGCACGATGCCAACTGACTGGAGCACGGCCTTTGACGTTGGACGGCGGCGATCAATCCAGTTCTTCAGGAATAAAGCCGCCGGTCTGTCGCTTCCAAAGACGGGCATAGAGCCCGTCTCGCTCCAAGAGCACATCCGGTGTGCCTTCCTCGATGATCCGGCCGCGATCCAGAACGATGATCCTGTCCATCCTCGCAATCGTCGAAAGGCGGTGGGCAATGGCAATCACTGTCTTGCCGTCCATCAGCAGGTTGAGCTTTTCCTGGATCGCCGCCTCGGCCTCGCTGTCCAGTGCGGACGTCGCTTCGTCGAGGATCAGGATTGGCGCATTCTTCAGCAGCACCCGCGCGATCGAAACACGCTGTCGCTGACCTCCCGATAGCTTGATGCCGCGATCGCCGACAAAAGCTTCGTAACCCCTTCGGCCATCGCCGTCTGCCAATTCGGCGATAAAGGCATCGGCTTGCGCGGCCCTTGCGGCCTGCTCAACCTCCGCCCGGCTTGCTTCAGGGCGACCATACCGGATGTTGTCGCCGACCGACCGGTGCAAGAGCGCAACATCCTGGGCGATGACACCAATGTTTCGCCGCAGGCTCGTCTGGTTCACGGCTCGAATGTCCTGTCCGTCTACGTGGATGGTGCCCCCCTGGATGTCGTAAAAACGCAGTAGCAGGCTGACCAGCGTCGTCTTGCCCGCACCGGACAGGCCGACCAAACCCACCTTCTCGCCCGGGCGAACCGTCAGCGACAGATCATCGATGACCGGGCGATCCGCCTTGTAGGCGAAGCGAACGTTCTCAAAACGAATTTCGCCACGCGGAACGGTGAGCTTCGTTGCGCCAGGTCGATCGGTCACAGTCGGCGGCGTGGTCATGACCGGCATGGCATCCTTAATTGTGCCCAGCGCCTTGAAGATCTGCTGCCCCATCTGCAGGAAGGTGAAGGAGCTCGCCGAAAGCCGTTGGAGGATATAGACGGTCGCAACGAAATCGCCGACCGTCAGAAAGCTGTCGAACAGCCCCCAAAAGCCGATGCCCAGCATGACGAGCCAGAGCAGCATGTTGAGGCTGATGACGACGAGTTCCGTCGTCCGGTAGATGCGCTGCTCGTGGTGCAGCGTACCGACCGCCTTTGACATGATCTTCCGCAGCGCACCCGCCTCGCTGTCTTCGGCAGCGAACTGCTTGACCATCTGGATGTTGCCGTAGATGTCGGTCATCGCACCGGAAACCAGGCTATTCTGCTTTGCCGAGCGCCGTGCGCGCTCCGTGAAGTCCGGCACGACCTTGATGGTGAAGAGCACATTGACGACCACCCAGATGACGACGGGCAACGCCAACTGCCAGGAGAGCGCGAACAGGAGCAGAACCGAGCCGACGATCTGAAGCAGGAAGCGCGGCGCCGTCTGAAAGGCAATCAGGATCTGTTGCTGAACGGCATTGGCGACCTGGCCGAGACGCGATGCCACCTGCCCGGCAAAAAGGTCATGGAAGAAGGCGAGATCCTGCCCTTCGATGGCCTTGTGCCCCTGCCACTGTATGGCGATCGGCAGACTGATGCCGATCGTATGCGAGTTCAGAATGTTGGTGATGTAGAAGAAGATCGGCATCACCGGAAAGATTAGAAAGGCCAGGAACGCCAACAGCCAGGACCGGTTCTCGACGAAGAGCGCGACGCCCTGTGTCGCCACGCCATCGACGATCACCGATAGCCCCCAGATGATCGTCAGGTTGATGGCTTCCACGGCCATAGACGTCAGCGCCATAGCAATGACGACGCCACGAAACATCCGGATGAAGTGCAGGAGGACCGCGACGGGTCCGCTTGTGGGAAGTGGTTGGTATGGGATGTCGAGCGGTCGGATCAGCGTTTCGAAGGGGCGGTAGATCGCATCTGAAATCGACATAAGCCGCTCGGTTTGATCGTCGGGAGAGGAGGACCTGGCTACACGCGACGCATTGCACCATCATCGCGCCGCAATCTCAACTAGAAAAACTGCCTGGCTACGTGGATGGCGGTGATCTGGCTCGCGACGCGGGCGCCCACCTCCACGGTATCGGGAGCCTGGACATTGCCCAAGGCATGGACAATGACGGGCACGTCCTGAAGCGCGGACGGTCGTCCTAAGCGAGGCAAAGCCCGCAAATGGTGATGCGGCCAACTCCAGACATGGTGGCACCGTGTCCGTCGAAACGGCCACTGTCACCTGAGCCCGACGGCGGCCACACAGAGAAAACCCACGGCGAGGATCGCGATACTTGATCGACTGGCCATCAGCGCCTCCGCGATCCTTGATAAGCTCCGGAGGTCTGCCTCAAGGGGGGCTGTGACGTTGGAGCCAGAGGACGGTAGCCGCACAGCCAGCGTGGTCCGTTTGCGGGTTAACGCACATGCAGCGGATCCCTGCTGATCTGCTCGGCCAATTGGGGCGACGGCAGCTCATTCTGGAAAAGAGCGCGTGTCGTGCCAACGCTTCCGAGATTGGGCCCGAACCTGGCCGCTTCAATGGCGCAACACGCTGAAAAACAATTAAAAATTGTTCATGTTTAGAGATCTACACGCGGTCGCGCTTGGCGGCAGCTCCAGCCGCACGAGACGAGTGATGGTCGGGTTTTAGAAAACCTGGCCAAGTGCTTGATCCATTCACTGTTTTGGCGGTGGAACTGTAGTGCCAACTGGTTGCAAGGAATGCAGCAATCGAGCAGAGCACGTCGGCGATGTGGCGCACCACGCCCGAGCTTGCGTGGGTTGGTAGGAGCGCATCATCCTCGTCGCGCCTGGATCGGCCCTTCCTGCCAGCCAAACTTCTTCGTCCAAATTGCACTCCAGTCCTGCGGCGATTGCAGAGCCCTTTGATAACTGCGTTCCGCCGCTTTCTGCGCCAGGATGGCGTCGGCTAGCGTATCGTCCTTGGCGCCCATCACTCAATCATCGACCAGGACGATGGGCGGTGCTGCCGGTACGGCCGCCCCAAGGATGGAAATCAGGCCGGGATTTCTACCGCAAGCCAAGCCACGCATTATCAGTCTCCTTCGATCACTACAGGCGGAGAGCGTGGCGGCGCTGTGTTGCGGGGACATTGCGGCCCGGGATCGGATTGGGCTCGGACGGCTCTGGTAGCGGACGGGTAGAGGTCGGTGTGGGGCAGCGACACCCGCGCGGGTGCGTCGATCGAGACGGCGCACTGCGTGGATTCGCAGTCGGCGCGAAGCTTGCTGTTGCATCGATGCCTGGGCAATGCTTGCAGCTCGATGGATTGACAGCGCGCATTTCACCGGCGAGATGATCGAGGCGAATACGATCGCGCCGAACCTGCGATCGCTCTCTGCTGAAGGCAGCGCATAACAACAAGACCGCCGAACCGATGATGCACAGCAATCGCTCGATCTTCGAACGCCCCTTCTATCTGGTCGTCCTTTGGTGTCTGCTCCTGCTTGTCGGTGGAGGCATGCTGGCGGTCTGGGAACGCCAGGCGCTGGTTGCCGAACTTGAGCAAGAGAGCACGCTTCTCCATAGCCTGGCCTCCCAGCGGGCCGATCAGCACGATGCGCACCTGACCGCGCTGTCAGCCGTTGCCGTCGCCTCCGAAGGGCGTAGGCACGACCTGTTCCTGGAGGTCGCCCGCACGATTGCGCGCTTTTATCCGCGGATCGACGAGGTTCAGCTCGTTCCCCTGGATCCAACCGCGGAGACCGTCGGGACCGATCCATTCGACGCCAAGGCCACAGAGGTCATCCGGTCAGCTGCCAGAGCTTCGGACGGGCGCATTGCTCTCCTGCCCCATCCGCAACGCTCAGGCCACTACATCATGGTAAAGCGGAGCCCAAACAGCGACGAGGCGCGCTATGGATTGATGCTCGGTATCGACGCAGCGAAGTTGATCGGAGACGGCGGGCCATTCTGGTCACGCCCGGGGGTCGCGGTGCGGTTATCTTTGCCGGACGGAAACCTCCTGCTCCAGCCGGCCGCCCTGCCCGAGGCAATCCGCTTTTCGAAGGCGCTGAGCAGCGTATCGCAGCCGTTGGTGCTGGAAACAGGCATGGAGATCGGGTTCGCGGACATGTTCCCGCCCGTACAGACCGGCTTGACGTTTCTGGTAGTGAGCCTTGCCTACCTCGCAGGATTGGCTGCATTGCGCCAGCGTGCGCGCACGCGCGCCGCAGAACAGCAGGCAACACTCAGCGCGCTCGAATCGCGCCTCACGCACGCCTCACGCGTCAACGCGCTTGGCGAAATGGCGAGCGGCATGGCGCATGAACTGACCCAGCCCCTGACTGCAATCCTTGCGCAGGCGCAGGCCGGGCGCCGGCTGCTCAGCCAAGGACAGGACGCAGCGCTTGCTCCGGTAATGGAGGATACAGTGAGCCAAGCGCGCCGGGCATCCGCCATATTGGAACGGTTCCGCAACTGGTCGCAGCCCCATGCGGTGCCGGTTGCTGCCTTCGATCTGCGTCAGGCGCTCGCAAATGTTGAAGCGCTACTTGAACCGGACGCGCTACCACGCGGAATTCAGCTTGATTTTCAGGTGCCAGAAATATCGGTTTCGGTCGTTGCCGATCCGGTCGAGATCGAGCAGGTCGCATTCAATCTGGTCCGCAACGCCTTTGAGGCATTGGCTCAACAGCCGCACGATACAGGACGCGTGACCGTTACCTTGAGCGCGGACGATACCACGGTGGTCTTCGAGGTCGCCGACAACGGCCCCGGCGTTCCGGAAACACTTCGCCCGCGGCTGTTCACGCCGTTCGTGACGACCCGCGCCGGCGGCACCGGGCTTGGGCTGGCGCTGAGCCAGCGGCTGGTGGAACGCGCCGGCGGCGAAATCGCCCTGGTCGAGAGTGACCACGGTGCCACCTTCAGGGTGACGCTGCCCCGTGCGCGCCGAACCGAGGAGCCGATGCGATGACCCTCCCCGTCTATCTCGTTGACGATGACGATGCGGTGCGTCGCGCGCTCAGCCTGTTGCTCTCGACGGTCGGCATCAAGGTCACGGGTTTTTCTGATCCGCAAGCCTTTCTGACGCAGGTTTCGCGCCTCGAGCCCGGCTGCCTGGTACTCGATATCCGCATGCCCGCCATCTCCGGGCTGAAGCTGCAGGAGAGACTGGTGGAACACGGGATAGACTGGCCGACAATCGTTATTTCCGGTCACGGCGATATCGAAGCCTGCCGCCGTGCCTTCCACAATGGCGCGATCGATTTTCTCTCGAAGCCGGTGGACGAGCAGGACTTGATCGATGCGATCCACAAAGGCCACGAGCTGCTGGAGCGTACATTGCGCGTGCATGCCGAGAAGGCAGAGACGCTCGCTTTGCTGGCGATGCTCACGCAACGTGAGCGCGAAGTTCTTGACCGTATCGCTGCGGGTTTCACCACCCGCCAAATCGCCGAAGGTCTCGGCCTTTCGCCGCGTACCGTCGAAAGCCATCGGGCCGCAATCGGTGCCAAGCTCGGCAGCACGTCGCAGGCGGAGATGACGCGCATCTGGCTCGACGGAACGAAAACTCCGTAGAACTACGGATGCTCGCGCAAGGTCTACGAATACCGGCGACAGCCGAGGCGGGATAACCTTTCCACATCAACAGGAAAGGAACCTATGATGATCCGCAATATCGTGCTCGCAGCTGCGCTTCTCGCTCCCGTCGCCGCCACGGCGCAGGAACTCCCGACCGCGGCCTACCTGCCGCTCGACATGGCCGTCAAGGCTGCCGAAGCCGCAGTGAAGGCTTGCGCCGCGGAAGGCCACAATGTCAGCGTTGCCGTGGTTGGTCGCGATGGCGCAACCAAGGTAGTGCTGAAGGCCGACAATTCCGGTCCGCACACTGGTAACAGCGCGCAGGGCAAGGCCTTTACGTCCGCTGCCATGGGCCGCGACACGGCTGGCCTCGGCGAGTTCATCGCCTCCAAGCCGGCGAATGAAGGTCTTCGCGACATGGACGCCCGGATGGTGATCCAGGCTGGCGGCGTGCCGATTAAGTTCGGCAAGGCCCTGGTTGGCGGCATCGGCGTAGGCGGTGCGCCGTCGGGCGATATCGACGCGAACTGCGCCACGGCCGGCCTTCAGGCAATCGGCGCCAAGTAATCCGCTGGACATCAGAAGTGGCCCTCCCAAGAGGGCCACTTTCCGTTGGAGGTTCTGCGTTTCGGAACCGATCCAAAGGAAACCTTCGCAGGGGTCGAAACGCCTGCATGCACTGGCCGTCAGTCCTGCGTGGGCTTTATGTTGCCGACGGATGTCGTGCCGGATCTCACGCCTCGGGCAAGGTCTTTGCGGACCCTCGGTCCCAAATGCTCCGCTGCGCCGGCCATCATCTGAACCCCACTCGAAACCGGCCCCGCACTGGTCCCTTGAAATTGCGGCCGCCCACTCCATTTAAGGGGCATCACCCGTTTCGAGAGCCTATCATCAGCGATGCTATCAGCATTCAATGACGGCACTCCGGGTCCGAACAGGGCGCTCCCCGGAACACGGGTCGAGCGCCCTGTTTCGTTGAACTCGGGCGAGCGGAATACTGTCGTAGATGAGCGGCATCGGCCGTCCCAGCCGGAACCGAGCATTCCCGGTGCGCTCAGTCTGCTTTGATCCGCTGGCGATAGACGAGATACGCACCTGCGGCGCTCATCGTCGCGAGTGCGAACCACGTCAGCGCATAGACCAGATGGCTGTTGCGAAAGCGGACAATCGTGAGGCCGCCGATCGGCAATCCATCGGGATTGGGTGTTGCATCCGCATCGATAAAGTAAGGCGCGACATTGTGCAGGCCCTTCGCCGCGGCGATCGCGGCGACGTCTCGCGAAAACCACCGATCGCTTGCCGGTTCATTGGACCGCAGGAAGGCGCCGCCGGGTTCGGTGATGCGCAGAAGCCCGGTTACCGCAGCGGTTCCGTCGATCTCACCCTCACCGCGTGCGGCAGCATCGCGGCGATCTGCCGGCACGAAGCCACGGTTGATCAGCACGCTTGAGCCATCCTCAAGCCGCATCGGCGTCAAGACCCAAAATCCAGCGCCAAGCTCCGTCACAGCCTGTACCAGCGCAGTTTGGTCGTGACTGAAGGTACCGGTCGCGCGGACGCGGCGGTATTCGTCCTTTTCCCGGTTGACGGCGCCCCAATCGGAGTGTGCTGGCGCCGACACCGAGGGCGCCCCGACACGCGCCTCGACACGGGCAATGAGATCAAGCTTCCAGAAGAGCCGCTGGACCTGCCAGGTACCGAGCGCCAGGAACACCGCAACGAGGAAGAGCAAGGCACCCGTCATCATCAGGCGGGCGCGGGAGGATAGACGGACCCTCCCCGTCGCCTTGTCGTCGGTGATCATCGTCTTATCCGCCTGCCCCGTCCCGCGCTCAGGGCATGTTCTTCATCATCTCGTGGGTCATCGGCATCATGTTGGTGTTGAGATGATGCATGACCCAGAGCGAACCTGCGAGCGCGATGCCGACGATGACGATCGTGAAGATCAGCGCCATCAGCGTCCAGCCCCCTTCGGAACGGGCGTTCATGTGCAGGAAGTAGATGACGTGCACGACGATCTGGACGACGCCGATGCCCATGACGATGACGGCGGTCAAAAGCTTGCTGTCCAGCACGCCGCCCATGACCAGCCAGAACGGGATAGCCGTCAGGATCACCGACAGGATGAAGCCCGTCATGTAGCTCTTGAACGAACCGTGACCGGCGGCATCGCCGTGATGGCTGTGCGCGTGGTGAGGTTCGAACGCGCTTTCGTGGTCGGAATGTGCGCTCATCCGAGAGCTCCCAGGAGATAGACGAAGGAGAATACGCCGATCCAGATGACGTCGAGGAAGTGCCAGAACATCGACAGGCACATCAAACGGCGACGGTTTTCCGGGATCAGCCCATGTTTGCTGACCTGCACCATCAGCGTGATCAGCCAGATGATGCCGAAGGTGACGTGCAGGCCGTGCGTGCCGACCAGCGTGAAGAACGACGACAGGAAGGCCGAACGTGTCGGGCCGGCGCCCTCATGAAGCAGGTGATAGAACTCATAGAGCTCCACAGCCAGGAAGGTTGCGCCGAACACGCCGGTGACGGCGAGCCAGAAGAGCGTTTCCATCTTGGCGTTGCGCTCCATCTGGAGCATGGCAAAGCCATAGGTGATCGACGACAGAAGCAGCATCGCTGTGTTGAAGGCAACGAGGCTAAGGTCGAACAGGTCGGCCGGTGACGGTCCCGCCGCGTAGTTGCGGCCGACGACGCCGTGCGTGGCAAACAGTACGGCGAAGATCAGGCAGTCGCTCATCAGGTAGAGCCAGAAGCCCAGCATGGTGCTGTGTTCCGGGTGATGTTCTTCCGTGATGTAGAACTGCGGCTTCTCGTTTTCTTGGACTTGGGTTTCGCTCATCGTCTCAGGTCCGTTCCGCGAGCAGCTTGGAGCGTGCATCTTCAGTCGCCGCTACAGTCTCTGCGGGGATGAAGAAATCTCGCTGATAGTTGAAGGTATGGCCGATTGCGACGGCGAGCAGGGCAATGAAGGACACGGCCACCAGCCACCAGATGTACCAGATCAGCGCCAAACCAAGCACGACGCTGATGCAGGCGAGAATGACGCCCGTTCCGGTGTTCTTCGGCATATGGATCGGTTTGAAACCGGTGAGCGGACGCTCATAGCCGCGGTTCTTCATATCGTACCAGCTGTCGTGATCATGCACGACCGGGGTGAAGGCGAAGTTGTAGTCCGGCGGCGGCGACGAGGTCGACCATTCAAGCGTTCTGGCATCCCAGGCGTCACCGGACGTCTCGCGCAGTTGCTCGCGGCGGAGAAAGCTGACGATCAGCTGCATGATGAAGGAAGCGATGCCGATCGCGATCAGGACGGCGCCGAAAGCAGCGATGATGAACCAGATCTGCAGCGACGGATCTTCGAACTGGCTGACACGGCGGGTCACCCCCATCAGGCCAAGCACATAGAGCGGCATGAAGGCGAAGAAGAAGCCGATCTGCCAGAACCAGAAGCTCATCTTGCCCCAGAACGGATCGAGCTTGTAGCCGAAGGCCTTCGGCCACCAGTAGACGAGCCCGGCCATCAGCCCAAACAGCACGCCGCCGATGATGACGTTGTGGAAGTGGGCGATGAGGAACAGCGAGTTGTGCAGCACGAAGTCGGCTGGCGGGATCGCCAGCATGACGCCGGTCATGCCGCCGATGACGAAAGTGACCATGAAACCGATGGTCCACAGCATCGGCAGTTCGTAGCGGATGCGGCCGCGATACATGGTGAAGAGCCAATTGAACATCTTGGCACCCGTCGGGATCGAGATGATCATCGTGGTGATGCCGAAGAAGGCGTTGACCGACGCGCCAGACCCCATCGTGAAGAAGTGGTGCAGCCACACCAGGTACGACAGGATCATGATCACGCAGGTGGCGTAGACCATCGAGGTGTAGCCGAAGAGACGCTTGCCGCTGAAGGTCGCAACAACCTCGGAGAAGATCCCGAAGGCCGGCAGGACGAGGATGTAGACCTCCGGGTGGCCCCAGATCCAGATGAGGTTGATGTACATCATCGGATTGCCACCAAGGTCATTGGTGAAGAAGTTCATGCCGAGGTAGCGGTCGAGCGACAGGAGGGCCAGCGTCGCCGTCAGGATCGGGAAGGTCGCGACGATCAGGATGTTGGTGCAGAGCGAGGTCCAGGTGAAGACCGGCATCTTCATGAAGGTCATGCCCGGGGCGCGCATCTTCACGATGGTCGCAATCAGGTTGATGCCCGATAACGTCGTGCCGACGCCCGCCACCTGTAGCCCCCAGATGTAATAGTCGACCCCGACGCCGGGACTGTAGTCGGCGCCCGAGAGTGGCGGATAGGCAAGCCAGCCGGTGCGCGCGAACTCGCCGACGAACAGCGACATCATGATGATGACGGCGCCGCCGGCGGTCATCCAGAACGAGAAATTGTTGAGGAACGGGAACGAGACGTCGCGTGCGCCGATCTGCAGCGGCACGACATAGTTCATGAAGCCGGTGACGAAGGGCATCGCCACGAAGAAGATCATGATCACGCCGTGGGCGGTGAAGATCTGGTCGTAGTGATGCGGGTTGAGGTAGCCCTCATTGCCGTTGAAGGCGATCGCCTGCTGCAGGCGCATCATCAGCGCATCGGCAAAGCCGCGCAAAAGCATGATGATCGCCAGGATAATATACATGATGCCGATCTTCTTGTGATCGACGCTCGTGAACCACTCGTGCCAGAGATAGCCCCAGAGCTTGTATTTCGTGATCAGGCCGAGGATCGCAAGGCCCACCACCGCCACGACCGCGAAGGTCACGACGAGGATGGGTTCATGATAGGGAATTGCTTCCCAGGTAAGCCGCCCGAAGATGAATTGCGTGAGGCTGGTGTCACCAAACATGGGTCGTCCAATTTATCTCTGTATACGGCCCGAGGGCCTGGGCGCTCGCCGGATGGCTGGCGAACGCGCGAAAATCCTACTGCGTCTTGTGCATATCGTGGTTCATTGGTGCAGGCTGCTCTTCCTTGACGCCCTCGGCCGGTTCCTCGCTTCTGGCGGGATTGCCGGTTTCAGGGAAGGTCGCGGCAGGCGCGGAGGCTTCCGCCGCGGAGCCGGCATGACGGTTGTCATGCTCGAGCTTGGCGCGGTTCTCATGGCTTTCGACGCCGGCGCCGCCCATCATGTCGATGTGCATCATGTCCTTCATGCACATTTGCCCTTCCCGCACGCACATGTTGAGCACTGCCTCATAGAGGCCGTCGTCAACGGAGGCGTAGTAGCGCACCGGCTCCTTGATGCTCGGCTTTTCGAGCTTCAGGTAGGCGTCGCGGTTGAGCATCGTGCCATTCTGCTTCGCCCGGGCGACCCATTGGTCAAAGCCCGCCTTGTCCACACCGTGGAACTTGAAGCGCATATGCGAGAAGCCGTCACCGCTATAGTTGGATGAGAGCCCTTCGTATTCGCCCGCCTTGTTGATGACGGCGTGCAACTTGGTCTCCATGCCGGGCATGGCATAGATCATGCCGGCGAGCGCCGGAACATAAAAGGAGTTCATCACCGAGGAGGCTGTGATCTTGAAGTTGATCGGCACGTCCACGGGTGCTGCCATTTCGTTGACTGTCGCGATGCCATAGTCCGGATAGAAGAACAGCCATTTCCAGTCGAGAGCTACGACCTCGACCGTGATCGGCTTCATCTCTTCCGTCACCGGGCGTGCCGCATCGATGCGGTCGAGCGGCCGGTAGGGATCGAGCTTGTGTGTGCTCACCCAGGTGATCGCACCGAGCGCGATGATGATCGCCAGCGGCGCCGACCAGATGATGACTTCGAGACCGGTGGAATGGTGCCATTCCGGATCATATTTGGCGGCCGTGTTCGACTGGCGATAGCGCCAGGCGAAGAAAAGCGTCAGGAAAATGACGGGTACGATGATCAGCAGCATCAGGACCGTCGAAATGACGATCAGATCCCTCTGCTGTGCGGCAATATCGCCGGATGGCGACATCACAACCATGTTGCATCCCGTGAGTGTCGAGAGCAACAGGACGGATATCATCGATCGTCCGGCTAAACTGAATGGCTTCGGCATTGCGGCCTCAACTTGCGTTTTGTCTAGTCGGCATTACTCGGGCATGATCGCGCATGGAAGTGAGGTCCATCGTCGCAGCGCAGCATTTTGCCGCAGTGCAGTGACAGCCTTATCGCTCTATGCGCGTTTGTACGGGCGCAAAGTCTCATTGTCGGTCCGATGCCAGCTGTTCCAGCGAACGTTAGGCACGAACTCAAATGAGACATGTGCGCATGTACGTGCGCGGCATTCTTGATATCAGACGCCAATTGGTCAACACTCTAACGACAAGACGTTCGTTCGTCGGAGAAATTCATGGTTTCGGTCTCTCACCCCACATCGTCTGGTCTCGAGCGGGATGCACGTCGCATTCATGAAGACGACAAGCCTCTGTCGCCGGGTAGCATCGCCATTGGGGTGGTCATCGGGCGAACCTCCGAATTCTTCGATTTCTTCGTCTACGGGCTCGGCTCGATCCTTGTCTTCCCGAAGTTGATCTTTCCGTTCGCGTCCAATGCGGTGACCGCGACGCTGATGTCCTTCGCGCTGTTCCCCCTCGCCTTCCTCGCGCGCCCCGTCGGTTCCTTCGTCTTCATGTGGGTCGACCGGAACTACGGACGCGGCACGAAACTCACCATCGCGCTCGTCATCCTCGGCGGCTCAACGGCATCGATCGCCTTCCTGCCCGGCTACGATACGATCGGCTACTGGGCTGTGGCCCTCTTGGCGTTGTTCCGCCTTGGACAGGGTTTTGCCCTTGGCGGCGCCTGGGACGGTCTCGCCTCACTGTTGAACCTCAACGCGCCGCAGAATCACCGCGGCTGGTACGCGATGATCCCGCAGCTCGGCGCGCCGATCGGCTTTGCGCTGGCGAGCATTCTTTTCGGCTATTTCGTCAGCAACCTTTCCGAGGCGGACTTCCTCGCCTGGGGTTGGCGCTATCCTTTCTTTGTCGCCTTCGCGATCAACGTTGTGGCGCTCTTTGCGCGTCTGCGCATCGTTGCCAGCAAAGAGTTCGGCGCGGCGATGGAGGCCAAGGAGCTTGAGGCCAGGCCGATCTTTGAGATGCTGAGCAAGCACAGCATCGATGTCGTGCTCGGCGCCTTCGTGCCGCTTGCGAGCTTCGCGATGTTCCACCTCGTGACAATCTTCCCCTTGAGCTGGATAACGCTCAATGGCGGTCAGTCGGCAGCCGAATTCCTGTGGGTCCAGGTTGCAGGTGCCGCTCTCGGCGCCATCGGCATCGTGCTGTCGGGGGTGATCGCCGACCGGGTCGGCCGGCGAAACCAGCTGATGATCGGCGCAATCCTGATCGCGATTTTCAGCTTCTCCGCGCCGTTCCTGCTCGATGCCGGCGGCAAGGGCCAGGACGCGTATATCCTGATCGGCTTCGCCATCCTCGGCCTTTCTTTCGGCCAGTCGTCCGGAGCCGTTTCGTCGCGTTTCACGCAGTACTATCGCTACACCGGTGCGGCGCTGACATCCGACCTCGCCTGGCTCGTTGGCGCGGCCTTTGCGCCGCTCGTCGCGCTCGGCCTTGCCAGCAGCTTCGGCATCATCTTCATCGGCGGATATCTGATTTCAGGTGCGATCTGCACGATCGCCGCGCTCAGCCTGACCCGCGCGCTCGATCAGCAGTAAGGGCATCTCGGGGCGGCGACGCCCAGCTTGACAATCGTCAGAGACGAACTTCGACATGAAAGCCCCGGTCCATCCCCGGGGCCGGCGAAGCGATCAGCAGTCGTCCGTGCATTTGTTCCACCAGTCGCTGCACGATCGCAAGGCCGAGGCCGGAGCCGGAAGCTTCCGTCGGCCCGCGATTGAAACGCTTGGTCAGGCCATTCAAGGTATCCGCGTCGATGACGACACTGTCGTTGGTGACGCGCACGCCTTGCGCATCGACGTCGATCCTGACCGGGCTGCCGGAAGGACTATGGATAAGCGCATTCTCCAGGAGATTGCGCAGGACGATCGCAAAGGCATCGGGGGGAATCGGACGCATGAGTTCGGCGCCTTCGACGACATGAACCTTGAGGCGGCTTGCGCCGAGCGCCGACCGCTCCATGTCCTCGAGGACAACAGCCAGCACCGGCAACAGGTCCGTGCCTTCATCCGAGATGGCGATCCCGGCTTCGGCCCGCGACATCTGCAACAGCTTTTCCGCCAGTCGACCGAGGTGAAGCAACGCGCGTTCGATCTGGCTGGTTCGTTGCCGAAAAGCCGGAGGCACTTCGCTCGCAAGCCGCTGTGTCTGCGCGAGTGCACCGGCGATCGGGGTCCTCAGTTCATGGGCGCTGTTCGAGGTGAACTCCCGCTCTGCGTCGAGCGCGGCCTTGAGTCTCGTCAGCAGAAGGTTCACCGAACGGGCAATTGCCCGCAGTTCTTTCGGCAGCGCCGCTTCGTCGAGCGGGGCCATGTTGCCGCTGTCCTTGGTAAGGATTTCTTCGCGCAACCGTTCGACCGGCGCAAGCGCGCGTCGCGCGACAAGGATGATGGCGATGATGCTGGTCGGAATCAGGGCCAGCACCGGCAAGAGAAGCGCCGTGCCGCCTTCGAAGAGGGCTTCGGTGCGATGCTCGAAGGCGTCAGCCACCTGGACGAAGAGGGAGCCGTCGGCTGTTCCGGCGGTGTAGATCCGCTGCGTTGCCGTTTCCGAGAAACCGACCTCAAGCGGAACGGCGAAGGGCTCCGGCGCGCCGTCGTCAAACAACACCCTGCCGCTGCGATCGCGGACTTGATAGGCTAGATATTGTGAATTCGGCGCTGGCGCGATCAGGCCTGCGGCGGGTGTGCCGTCGGCACGGTCGCGGGCGATGTCGTCGACTACGATTTGCAGCAGCCGTTCGGCCGTCTCCTGAACACCACTGTCGAAAATCTCGGTGAATTCGTCCTGCATGACATAAACGCCAAGGCCGAGCGCGACGAACCAGAAGATGGCGACGACGCTCGTCAGCGCGATGGTCAGCCTGCGGGTCATGCTTGCAACGCGCGACATCCGGTCACCTGATGCTGTAGCCGAGGCCCCGCACAGTCTCGATCCGGTCGGAGCCGATCTTCTTGCGCAGGCGGCTGATATAGACCTCGACCGTATTGCTTTCGATTTCAGCGCCAAAGGCATAGAGCGCGTCGTGGAGTTGCTCTTTCGACACCAGCGCGCCGGGGTGGGCGACGAGTTTGTCGAGCACGGCCCATTCCCTTGCACTGAGGCTCTGGCTTTCACCTTCGACCAGCACCTTGCGATGGACCTGATCGATCTCGATGCCGGGAAGCCGGACCGTTGGCGCCGCCTTGCCGACATACCGCCTGGAAACGGCCAGCATGCGGGCACTCAACTCACCGAGGTCGAACGGCTTGACCAAATAGTCGTCGGCCCCGCTGTTCAATCCTTCGATGCGATCGGAGATCTGGTCGTGTGCCGTCAGGATGATAACGGGCGTGCCGTCGCCCCGCATCCGCAGCGAGCGCAGGAGCGATAGCCCCGAACCGTCAGGCAATCGAAGGTCGAGCAGTATCAGACCATAGAGAACCGTCTCCGTCGCTGCCGTGGCATCGGCAGTGCGCGTAAACCAATCGACGGCGTGGCCGGCCGCCGCGACATGGTCGCGCAGCGCCTCCCCCAGAACCTGATCGTCTTCGACTAGTAGGACTCTCAAGATATCACCGAACACTTGTTCGTCCTTGCCTATGTTCGATGGGGGATGGGCGTCAAGCCCCTGAAGCATTGCGCATCACTTTGCGGCAGCGGCGCCGCCGAGGTAGGGGTGGTCGCGATCGTGGAGCAATGGGCTCTGGCGGATCGCTAGGATGCGGCCCGTTCGCGAAACGCGCCCCGTCGCTTCAAATAGCTGATGATCGCCGTGCCGATGGCAACAAGCGCCATCAGAACGCCAAGCGCCGTGAGTGCACCGGTATTGTGTTCAACGGGCGCATTGCTCGCGAACTTGTACATCTCGCTCGCGAGGATTGCGATCATCGCGGCCGAGACGGTCGAGTAGTCCTTGCCGATAACGCGCTTGACGTTGAACGACATTCCTTCGGTAGACTGCGCAAAGTTCCTCATTCGCAATGCCCATCGCGGCACGTCGCGGCAATAGGCCTGGTAGGCTTCGCCGAACGTTTTGTCGAGGAAGGCTTCTTCGGCATAAACGATGCACTGGTACATGAAGGCAAAGAGCCCGATGCCGAAGACAACGAGAAGCGGATTGCCGTGCAGTAGGAAGACGCCTGAATAAAGCAGCATGTTTCCAACGTAGAGCGGGTTGCGACAGACGCCGAACATGCCTTCCGTAACGAGATCCTTGGCGTAGACCTTTTTCTTCAGGCCGCCGCGCTGAATGTATTTGTACCCGACCACGGTCGCACGCAGGATGAGGCCGGCCAGTATGATCAGTACGGCAGCGAGGTCCTTGGCAAGCGTTAGCGCTGGGCTATCCAGCACCAGGGCCGGCGGCGGCGCCAGCAGAAACAGAACAATGATGATGGCCGGAAACAGTTGGTTCCGGAAACGGAAGAGAAAATTGCCGATAGCGATCATTGCCGATCTTTCTTACTTGATGGCGATGATGCCGCAGAAATTGTACCAGCGGAAAAAGACCTCGACGCTGCGGAAGCCCACTTCCTTCAGGAGTTGGAGATTTTCATCCAATCGATAGGGAATGAGCACGTTCTCGAGCGCTTCGCGCTTCTTGGTGATCTCGATGTCGGAGTAACCGTTGCGGCGCTTGAAATCGTAATAGTGCTCGATGAACAGGCGGTTGAACGTCGAGTTCTCGCTGGTGAGCTTTTCGACGAGAATAAGCGCACCGCGTTCATTCAGCCCGTTGTAGATCGTGTGCATTACCCGCTCGCGATAGAGCGGGCGCACGAATTGCAGCGTCAGGAGCATCATGACGACGCTCGCATTGTGAATGTCCGCCCCGTAATGCAGGTCGCTGACCCTCAGGTCGATCGCCCGACTGGTGTTGGCCTGGACGATCTTCTCCCGCGCCTTCTCGATCATGTCGGGAGCGTTGTCGATGCCGACGAAGCGCACCGCCGGATCGACCAGGGCATCGAGGCCGAGGAGCGTCGTGGCCGTCGAACAACCGATGTCATAGAGGTTGGTATCGGCCTCGGCGAAATCTCCGGCGAGTTCACAGACCATCCGCTGAATCTCGCCATAGTAGGGAACCGATCGGCTGACCATGTCGTCGAAGACGGCCGCTACCGTCGCATTGAACGCAAAATCGCCAACCGCCGTGTCCGCTGCGGCAAAAACCTCGTCTCTCCGGTTGTTGTTCTCGTGCACGTGAAGGTGCGGTGCCTTGCCAACCATTCGCACAGTCCTTTGTCCTTCCGACGCACTTCGAACATCCAGGCACCTCGCCCGTGTTTCTGAAATGGTCGATCCGCCGGCAGAAGGCCATCCAAACCTGACATGAACCTGAAAGGTGTTCTGCAAAAACGCCTGCGCTCAAGCAAGATCCGCGTCACTCTTTGTTTCGATGGATTCGCGAGGTAAGCGCGTTGAGCGGCTCGGTGTCACCTGTCGGCCGCAACCGCCGGCGGTGCGGAGCGCTGGTCCTGCGCGGCAGAAGCATCAGCAAATCGGCAAGCAGTGTTTCCCGGCAAGCAGGGCCACAAAAAGCGGTCTCGTCCGGGTTGGCGGCACGCCATTTTTCATGGACGCCTTGATCGCGCCGATGATCGCAGAGTTCCAGGCACAAAACCCCGACGTCAGGATCGACCAGAGCTACGGCTACATGGCCGACCTGCGCGCCGCCCTGAAGGGTGATCAGATCGATCTTGCTATCTGCCCGCTCGATATTCTTGAGGAGGGATCAGGGCTTGCGTTCCAGAAGGTGCTACCCGGCCGCAACGTCGGCGCCTGCCGGGTCACCCATCCGCTCCTGATGAAGAGGCGGCCGCAGCCGTCGCAACTTCTCGAATATCCCTGGGTGGCGCCGCCGCCGGGAAGCCCGCTGCTCGCGGACCTTCATAGCCTGCTGCTCTCCTTCGGGGCGACCGAGATTAAGATACGCTACACAGGCGGCTCGCTGATGAGCCTCGTCAACTATCTGAAGGGTATCGATGCGCTGACGGTGCTGCCGCACAGCGTCGTCTTCGCGCTGCGCAACGATAAATCGATCACGGCGCTGCCCGTTTCAGTCCCGCACCCGGAATGGGCGCTCGGGCTTCTCCGGCGCACGACCGCGGCGCAAACACCGGCCATCGAGAATTTCTCACAGCACATCCGCCAAAGCTTCGAGCGGCTGCAACTTCTGATCCACCGGCACGAGCAACCCGTGGTGTGGGGCGTCTAGCGAGGAAGGCAGCATCGCTCATTTCGGCTCAGTGATCGCGGATGCTCTTCGTCAGCGACCGCGTTAACGGGTTGATCATGTATTGCAGGAACGTTTGCTGGCGGTTGAGGATCATGACCTCTACCGGCATGCCGGGCATGAGCCGCGCATCTTCGAGCTCGTCAAGAGCCGCGAGGATCGACCTCCACCTAAGTGTAAATTTGTCGCGCTAAGTTGGTGAATCATCAAACCATAATCATAATGCTAAACAGTTAGTTCTTTGTACGTAGCACGGAAGGGTAGCTTGAATAAAACCCCGAATTGTAGCTTCGTAAAGATGCCGCCGCTATCTTCCCCAGCGTACCGCAAGTGTTGTGGGGGGCTGGGTGTTCTCCTAACCGAGACAGATCGCTGATTACCGAGAGAGATGGCTGACGACCTAATCTGAGAGAGGGTGCCTTACGCGGACACGCGTGAAGGTAATTCAGCGATGTTCATCACGAGATGGTCACTAGCAGATTGTTTCAATCGCCGCAGTGACTTGTTCTCTGGTCTGCAGATCGTTCTGCGACCGGGAGCCATCTGCGTGCGCGATTCTAGCCGGCGGCCTGCCGTAAGAAGTTCCCCTCGACAAACACGACAGCAGGCGCGCCAAGGCCACTCCGGCAATCCAGCAGGAGGGCTGAAACGCCACCGACCGATTAGGCCGGTTCCGTGAGGGAGAAAAACAATGGCAATCACGATCACACCGACTGGCGCATTTGTCGTTCTCGATGAAACCGACGGTTTGCAGAACGAGGCTGCCACACCGACACCTGCGGGCGACGCCGACGATAATGATATTTCGAGCGGCAGCCTACCGACGGCATTTTCGGGCCGGCTAAGCTTCTACACCCTGGCAGTGGATGAGGCGGCGCTGAGCGGTTATAACGGCACCACCAGCAGTAACATCATCACCGTCACCGGCGCCACCGCGTCCAGCGACTTCGCGCTCACCGGCGAGAATGGAGTCGCCTTCACGGCTTACGTGTCAGGCGCGACGTCCACCTTCAACAGCGGTTTGTCCGCGGTTGCTGACGACGGGACGATCACGGAAATCTTTCTTTTCACCGATCCGACCAACAACAACATCGTCTACGGCGTGGCTGGGGACAGCGGCGACGATCCCATCGCGTTCGCGATCTATCTTGAGGAGGTCAAGACATCCGGCATCACCACCGGCGCAAAGATGTGGACCGTGATCGCGGACGGCTACACAATCGCACACGACGTGGACGGCAGCACGGTTGCTGATCATGACGACTTCCTCGACCTGACGGACAAGCTGTTCGTCTCCGCCATCGGCGAGAACAACTTCTCCTTCGCAAACGCGCCTTCGGGCCAGAACCTCTTCATGATGTTCGGAGACACATCGCTGGCGATCCTTATCACCGGCGAGGATCCGGCCAACCAGTCGGCCGGCCAGCACGTGTCAAATGACGGCGACACCGTCAGTTCAAGCCAGGGGGGCGGTCCCACCACACTCGGCACCGAAGGTCAACATATCAAGGCCCAAAAGGCGTTGGTGGTCACCTTTGTGACGGGGGCCAACGCGGATTATATCGCCGGGCCCAACCCCGGCAATAACCCGGGGCAACCTCTCAGCCCAACCGAGGCAAACGTCGAGGCTAACATTGCATTTAGCGGCTATGCCCAAGACGTTCTGGGTGCCGGACTCACGATCTCGCAGATGAATCCGGGCAGTTCTAACACGACCGCAACCGTGGAGCTCGAGGCCTATCTCACGGCAGACGGAACGGGGACCAACTATATCAACAACAATGACCCGCTCGTGACCGGCGACACCCAGATCAATATCGCGTCGGTGCAAGTTATCCGCGGAGGGATCGACGTCACCAACACCTTGACCATCACGCTCTCGGGCCTCGGCGCCACAATCACCGGCGTGAGGGACAACGATGTCATCCTGTACACCACGGATAGCGCCCACAACCGCGTGCTTATCCGGAATGACCAGCCGTCAGGCAGCAACGTGTCCTTCGATCTTGGCGGCTTCAAAATTACTCAAGTTGCGAGCGACGTTGAGGAAATCGGCTCGAAGGTCAGGTTCGAGGATGACGGGCCGGCGATCGACCTGACCTCGCTGGCGCCGACGATTGCCGTCGACGAGTCGGTCGGCACTGGCGGCTCGGCGAAGGACGAGCCTGGCAATGCAGCGCCCAATGACGAGACCACCGCCGGGGCGCCGGCGGGCGCGATCGGCTACAAGGTCACGGCCGCGGCGGCGCTGTTCTCCGAGACCGTTGATGCGGGCGAGGATGGCCAGGACGACAAGGTCTATTCGCTCGTGCTCACTGCCGGCCCGACGGGTCTTACCGACACCGCCAGCGGCCAGGCCGTGGTGCTCTCGCTCGTTAGCGGGGTCGTACAGGGCCGCACTGCAACCGGCGACGACCTGGTGTTCACCATTGAGGTCGCCAGCGCAACCGGCAACGTCACGACGACGCTCTTCCGGGCGCTCGACCACGGCGCGGACGCGAACAATCATGACAGCGCCGTGAGCATGGCTTCCGGTTTGGTCGAATTGCAGGCAACGCTGACCGACGGCGATGGTGACACCGCCTCGGACAAGATCGAGCTCGGCAGCCTGATCGACTTCGAGGACGACGGGCCGGCGATCGACCTGACCTCGCTGGCGCCGACGATCGCGGTTGACGAGTCGGTCGGCACTGGCGGCTCGGCGAAGGACGAGCCCGGCAATGCAGCGCCCAACGACGAGACCACCGCCGGGGCGCCGGCGGGCGCGATCGGCTACAAGGTCACGGCCGCGGCAACGCTGTTCTCCGAAACCGCCGATGCGGGCTCCGACGGCCAAGACAGCAAGGTCTATTCGCTGGTGCTCACTGCCGGCCCGACGGGTCTTACCGACACCGCCAGCGGCCAGGCCGTGGTGCTCTCGCTCGTTAGCGGGGTCGTACAGGGCCGCACCGCAACCGGCGGCGACCTGGTGTTCACCATTGAGGTCGCCAGCGCAACCGGCAACGTTACGACGACGCTCTTCCGGGCGCTCGACCACGGCGCGGACGCGAACAACCATGACAGCGCCGTGAGCATGGCTTCCGGTCTGGTCGAACTGCAGGCAATGCTGACCGATGGCGATACCGATACCGGCTCGGACAAGATCGAGCTCGGCAGCCTGATCGACTTCGAAGACGACGGGCCGGCGATCGACCTGACCTCGCTCGTGCCGACCATCGCGGTTGACGAGTCGGTCGGCACTGGCGGCTCGGCGAAGGACGAGCCCGGCAATGCAGCGCCCAACGACGAGACCACCGCTGGGGCGCCGGCGGGCGCGATCGGTTACGCGGTCACGACCGCGGCGACGCTGTTCTCCGAAACCGTCGATGCGGGCTCTGACGGCCAGGACGGCAAGGCCTATTCGCTGGTGCTCACTGCCGGCGCGACGGGTCTTACCGACACCGCCACAGGCTCGGCCGTGGTGCTCTCGCTCGTCGGCGGGGTCGTACAGGGCCGCACTGCAACCGGCAACCATCTAGTGTTCACGATCGCGGTCGCCAGCGCCACCGGCGACGTCACGACGACGCTCTTCCGGGCGCTCGACCACGGCGCGGACTTGAACGACCATGACAGCGCGGTAAACATGGCCTCCGGTCTGGTCGAACTGCAGGCAACGCTGACCGATGGCGATACCGATACCGGCTCGGACAAGATCGAGCTCGGCAGCCTGATCGACTTCGAGGACGACGGGCCGGTCGTCACGGTCAATAACACCAGCGGGACATACGCCGCGGGTGCCCAAGGGACCTGGTCCGACGACGATCCCGGCAGCGACGGGTTCGCGTCGCTGAGCGTGACCTTTGACGGCTACGAGATCGACGCCAACGGTGCCCAACCCGGCAGCGCTCTCACGCAGACGGGCCTGGCCTTCGACGGATCCATCACGGACGACTTCAACGGCGACGGGATCGACGAGACCGTGGAGTTCACGCTGACCTTCAATCGGGCGGCCAACACCTACGACCTCGCGGTGACGACTCCGCCTACGACCATTATCACCTTCGACACCTCGCAGGGGTCGCTGAAGGCCGGCGGTCCCGACGCAGTGCAGACTCTGTTGTTCGGCGGCAGCGAGGCGGGAGCGGACGACATCGTGTTCTTCGGCGTGGTCGCAACCGCGCCGTTCGAAAACGGGACCCCACCCCCCGCCACTAACGACATCGAGGATCTCGTTGTTGTTGGAGCCACCGACCTGACGGAGGGGCAGATCGAGGCGCTGCTCCCGCTCCCAGGCCTGATCACCCCAGGGACGCAGATGAACGTGTCGACCTCGGGCATCGGCGTCAACAACAACAATCTCAACGGCGCGGATCAGGGCGCCGGGACTGGAGCGTTTGCAGGCACCACGATCACCTCGGGCGACGAGAGCTTCGTCGTCAACCCGGAGAAGGTGGTGGACAAGGTGACGGTGTTCATCGACAACTCCGTCGGCAGCTATAATCCGGCCACCGAGGATCTGTATTTCACCGTCTATTTTACCGACGGGTCCGTCCAGGCGCCGGTGAAGGTCACGGCCGGCATGCTGACCCCGGTCACCTCAGGCGTGGCGTCGGGCGGCTTTTCCTTCGAGATCGATGGGGGGGCCAAGCAAATCGACGCGGTCCAACTTACCATGGGGAAGGGAACCATCAAGGTCCCAGTGATCGCGTTCTCCGTCGAGCAGGCATTCGAACCGGAACCGCTGAGCATGGACTTCACCGCGACGTTGTTCGACGGTGATGGCGACAGCAGTTCGGACTCGTTCACGATCGATCTTGCCGAGACGGTCGTCTGACACGGTGGCGAGCCCGCCCGGAGGGCGGGCTCGCACCCTTCCCAGCAGAGTATTCAGTCACGGAAGGTCATTGAATGCTACCTCATACAAGCACCACCCGTCTCGCGGAGGTCATGGCCGCTGTACGCCGGGAGGTACCCCTACTGGTTGTGCTGAGCTTCCTTCTCAATCTTCTGCTCCTCGTCGCCAGCATTTACATGCTGCAGGTCTATGACCGGGTGCTGTCAAGCGGATCTCTGGACACGCTCCTGTGGCTGACGCTGATCGCGATCTTTGCCATCGTGATCTACGGTGCGCTCGAGCAGGCAAGGCGCGTGGTCCTCAGCCGCGCCGCCGCCTGGCTCGACTGCGAACTCAACGTGCCGATGCTGAGGCGCGCCATGGAAGTGCGGCTCGCCGGAAAAGAGGGTCGCGCCGGCACCCGCGACGTGGCAGATCTGCGGAACTTCTATGCGGGCGATGCTGTCCTCGCCTTTCTCGACATGCCCTGGAGCGTAATCTTCCTCGCTTTCATCTGGGCTCTGCACCCGGCACTGGGCGTCGTCGCCACGGCCGGGGCGGTCGTCCTGATGGGGCTCGCCTTGGCAAACGACGCGTTGACGCGGGACCGGCAGAAGCGCGTCGCAGCCGTCACCAAAAGTCACCAGGAAAACGCCATGCGCTATGTCGATGCCGGCGAGACGATCGCGCCTCTCGGAATGGCACAGGCAGTCTTCGACCGCTGGCGCCGCCGTCAGGCCGAAGTGGTGGCCGAGCAGCAGGTCTTGGCTGATCGGACGACCACGATCCTTTCGATTTCGCGGAGCCTCCGACTGATCCTGCAAATTGCCATCCTGGCTGTCGGCGCCTATTTCGTCCTTCTCGGCGAGATAACCGCAGGCGCCATGATTGCAGGCTCAATCGTCATGGGCCGGGCGCTCGCCCCGATCGAACGGGCGACCGGCGCCTGGCGTGCCTTCGTCGCAGCGAGGGGCGCGCATGCAAACCTGAAGGAACTCTTCGCCGGCAGGTCAGGCGATCCGGGCGACCGCGTATCCCTCCCTCGCCCCAAGGGCTGGCTCGCTTTCGAGAACGTGGTCTATCTCCCTCCTGGTAGTCAGGAGCCGATCCTCAATGCCGTCAGCTTCGCGATTCAGCCAGGCGAGAACTGTGCCGTGGTCGGACCATCCGGCGCTGGCAAATCCACCCTCTGCCGCCTCGCTGTCGGCGCCTGGAAGCCGATAAAGGGGCACGTCCGGCTCGACGCGGCGGACGTTTTCGACTGGGATCCGGAGGATCTCGGTCCGCATATCGGCTATTTGCCGCAGCAGGTCGAACTCCTGCCGGGCACCGTGGCGCAGAACATCGCACGGTTCGGTGAAGTGGACAGCAGCGCGCTGATCCGGGCGGCGCAGATCGCCGGCGTGCATGAACTGATCCTCTCATTGCCGGACGGCTACGAAACCGAGATCACGCTGCACTCGCAGCGGATCTCATTGGGCCAACGGCAGCGTCTCGGCCTTGCGCGTGCCTTGTATGGCGATCCGGCCTTCGTCGTCCTGGATGAGCCGAATGCGAACATGGACGAGGCCGGAGACCGAGCTCTGATCGAAGTGTTGACGACACTCAAACAGGGCCGAACGACCGTCCTGATCGTCACCCACCGGGCTTCGGTGCTGAAGTGCGCGGATAAGGTCCTGGCACTTCACAACGGCATTGTTGCAGGCTTCGGCCCACGCGAGCAGATGGTGCGGCAGGTACAGCCGGCCGGATCGACGGCAGCGAGGCCCTTGCAGGCTCTTCGTCCCGAGGAGCCATCGCAGGTCCTTGGCGGTGAGAACCGTCTTTCTGCGGGGGAATGAAGCATGTCTGATAAGCTGGATCTATTCAGCGTTGTTGTTAGCAACGTCCAAATGCAACTCTCCCACGCCAGTGACCAGATTCTTGCCGGTTATGCCGCGATGATCGCCGCAATCCGTGACCAGTTGTCGCTTGCTGGCATCGCATTGAGCGAAACAGCCATTGGCCTCATCGTTTTAGCTATTGCAGCAATCACTGTTTTCGCCCTCGCGTGGATGCTGCGCTTTGGCATGCGCCGCAGCGCCGCAAAGTCGTCAGACGCGCTCGCGGCTGCCACCAGGATGCCGCGACGTCTGGCGCTCCTGACGATAACGCTGTTCCTTCTGGTGTTGGGTGGATGGTCGGTGCTCGCCCCTCTGGCGAGCTCGGCCCTCGCCCCGGGCGTCGTCAGCCCCGACGGCTACCGCAAGACCATTCAGCATCTCGAAGGCGGGATCATTCGCTCGATCCACGTCCGCGAGGGTGACGTGGTCAGGGCTGGAGATCCGCTGATTACGCTCGATGGCACGAAGGCGAGGTCCCTCGAGGCGGAAGTCCGGGAGCGACTTGTGCACGTTCTTGCGACCGAGGCCCGACTTGAGGCCGAGCGAACCAACGCCGCCGAAATCAGCTTCCCCGACCTTCTCATCAGCAACAGTTCCACAGGCCTGCAGCGATTGATCGAGGGGCAGCGGCAATTGTTCGTCAGCCGGCGTGCAGCGCATCAGGGACGCATCCAGATCTTGGAGGCGCGCATTCGCCAACTCGAGGAGCAGAACGCTGGCCTGCGGGAGGTGATCGCCGCTGAAGCCGAGCAGATCACATTGGTTAACGAAGAAATATCGGCCTCGCAGAAACTTCTCGAACAGAACCTGGAGCGCAAACCGCGACTACTGGCTCTCAAGCGTCATCGTGCCGATATCGTGGCCGCGAAGGCAGCCAACCGCGCCAAGATCGCCGAGAATGCACAAGCTGTTGGAGAAACCAAGCTACAGCTGCTTACCATAACCGAAGAGCGCCAGGAAAAGATCGGAGCGGAGCTCGCCGAGATGCGCCGGATCCTGGCGGAGCTCAAGAGCCAGCTGCCGTCGCGCGAGGACATACTCAGGCGCACTGTTATTCGCGCTCCGCTTGCCGGCACGGTGATGAACCTCCACGTCACGACGGAGAGCGGCGTCATAGAGCCAGGACAGCGGCTGCTCGACCTCGTTCCGAATGACAGTGGAATGGTGATAGACGCCCGGGTTCGACCGACCGACATCGAGCGCGTCAGACCCGGCATGTCCGCCCGCGTCATCCTCACGGCTTATCGGCAGCGGAGCCTGCCGCTCATTCATGGCAAGCTGCGCTCGATCTCAGCGGATGCGATAGCGGATGAGCGAACGGGCGTGACCTATTTCCTGGCGAAAGTGGCGGTCGCTCCGGCAGACCTCGCAAAGCTCAAGGACGTGCACCTTATTCCCGGCATGCCGGCCGAGGTCATGCTTATGGACGGTGAACAGAGCCTTTTCGCATACCTTCTTGCCCCGATACTCGACAGCAGCCGGCGAAGTCTTCGCGAGAACTGAAACTGGGCTGTTGGTCCTTGATGAAAACACCGTGAATGCGGAAATTCACCCGAGATGCTCATGGGAGGTAATTCGAAATCTAAAGAATTTTCTGCAAGAGATTGTAAATAAAGTAGAATATCAACATTCTTAGGCGTTTCCCCAACCCGGCCACAATACTGTCGATGCACGAGCAGAGCAAAAGAATCGATCGAATGTTCGCCGTCATTCGAGATTTGCGGCGTCGCCTTCGAAGCTCACCGTGCAGCGATGCCCGGCCGGTATGTGGTTGTTGGGGTTGGGAAGCTCTATTCGCAAGCCGAATGTACCGCTCGCTGCATCGAAGACCTGATCAACCACCTTGATCTTACCGGTAAAGCGGCCCTGGATCGGAGCATTCGGGACGACCTGCGCATCCATTCCCACATGTAACTTGCCGAACTCGCTGACCGGGATGAAGGCCTCGACAAAGAGCGGGTCAAGCTTGGCAATTGTCGCCAGCTTGCCGTCCTGATCCAGGTATTCTCCGTTGAAGAGTGAACGCTCGAGCACGACGCCGCTGATCGGACTGCGGATCGTCCTTTGCTCAAGCACCGTCTGCGCCCTTTGCAGTTCCAGCTCAGCGCTGCGCTTGCGGGTTTCGGCGGTCGCAAGCTCCTTCTGGATGACCTCCATTTCGGCAACGGCCTCTTCGAGCTTGTCGGTCGAGGTGACATTGCGCGCAAGCAGCGCCTCCGCCCGTTTCATGCGGTTGCGAGCAAGATCGAGCCGCGCCTTCTGCGCCTCGATCTCGGAGGTACTCGCGGCCTGCTCGGACATCAGCTCCACGGTCGCCTGCTCCGCATCGGAATGGAGCCTGGCGATAATCTGGTTTTCGTTCACCTGATCACCGCGAGCGATCAGAACCTGTTTCAAAAGGCCGGGAACCGGACTGCCGATGCGTACGACGACAGAAGGGTCGATGACGCAATCGAAAGCTTGTGCCGAAGCCGGCGCGATGGAGCAAAGCGGAAAGAGAACGGCGAGCATCTGCCGCGCCTTCGCGCGCCTGTCCGCCAGGGGTTTTACCATTCCGTCTTCTGACATTGCGTCACTTGTCATCGGGTCACTCCGGCAAGCCTGAAAAGGCCAGCAATGTGCCCAGGCGTCGATCCTGGGCCAGAAGGTTCTTTCGGTCCTTGGCATGCGTTCGTTCCGCCCGCTGCTGGGCCAGATCGAAAAGCAATAACCGGGCACGCTTTCCGCATCGACCGAGCAGACGCAGCGGCTGCCAGGGAATGAGATCAAGCAGCGGGTCTTCCAGAGACAGGATCGCTTCCGTGCTTCCCGGGTCTCCCTTGCGGGCGGTTCGTCCCTCCATCTGCCTGTCGATGCGCCCCGCGTCATGTCGTTCGCTAAGCAAAACGTGAAGGCCACCCAGCGCGAGAGCCTGCGCGACCACGGCGATGTCGACGCCGCGTCCCGCCATGTTCGTGGCGACCGTCACCCGACCGACGCCGCCGGCCTGCGCAATGATGTCGGCCTCCTCCGAACTCTGTTCCGCATTGAGCACCCGGTGCTCGATCCCTTGCCCCTGCAGTACGACACTCACTGCCTCGGAGGCAGAGACCGAGCGCGTCGCAATCAGGACCGGGCGGCCGGCGGCTTGCAGTTCCTGGACCCGTCGCACGATCGTAAGCCATTTGTCGTCAAGCGTGGGGCAAATCGTCGTCGGCAGTTTCGTGCGCCGCGAGGGCGCGTTCGGGGGAATGCGCATCACCTGTAACCCGTAGACATGCCGGAGTTCTTCGGTAATTTCGCGTGCGGTTCCCGTCATTCCCGCCAGGTGGAGGTAGCGGCGGAAAAACCGCTGATAGGTCATCCTCGCCATTGTCAGCTTGCGGCTGGTGATCACGCAGCCTTCCTTTCCTTCGACCAGTTGGTGCAGGCCGTCGCTCCAGGAGCGATCGGGCATCACACGGCCGGTATACTCGTCGATGATCTGCACCTTGCCGTCGCTGATAAGATAGTGCTCGCCCTTCCTGAAGAGCTGCAGCGCGACAAGCGCCTGGCTGGCAGCCTCCTCACGCCGTATGCGATTGCGCCAGATGCCGCCGATCGCCTCGGCACGTTCTGCAAGCTTGGCCTTTCCGGCTTCAGTCAATTCCAGCCTGCGCTCGTCGAGCAGCAGCAAATAATGGATCGGCTCCTTGAAGCCGTCGATCAGCGCGAAGGTCTGTTCCACCCATTGCCGCTCGCCGTCCGCGTCCGTTTCCTGGGAAATGATGAGCGGCGTTCTCGCCTCGTCCACCAGTACGCTGTCGGCTTCGTCGACGATGGCGAAATGCAGTCCACGCATGACAAAAGGTGGCTCTTTGCCCCGCCGCTCGTCCAGCATGCGGTTCACCTTCGCGTGAACGGGCCGTGGCTGGCCGCCGAAAGTGATGCGGTCGCGCAGATAGTCGAAGGCGATTTCCTTGTTGCTGGCATAGACGATATCGCACGCGTAGGCGGCCGGCCGATCCGGTCTTGGCACAGTACTGTTGACGAGACCAGTCGTCAGCCCAAGAAAATCGTAGATTGGGCGAAGTATATCGCGATCGCGCGCCGCCAAGTAATCATTGACGGTGATGACGTGGACTGGAAGCCCGGCAAGCGCCGCGATCGACGCCGGCAGGCCGGCGGTCAAGGTCTTGCCCTCGCCCGTGTCCATCTCCGCCACGCGCCCCTTCAGCATGGCAAGGCCGGCAAGTATCTGCACGTCGAGGTGGCGCAATCCGATGGTACGCTGAGACACTTCGCGCACGATCGCAAAGCCGAGACAAATATTGGCATCGGTGAGGCCATGGCACCGCAGGGCCGCACGGACTTCGCTGATGCGCGCAGCGAGCCCCTGCCCGGTTTCGTCGCCCAGGGCTGCTCCCGCCGCATTGATCTTCTGGACAAGTTCCCTCAGATGGCGCCGGTGCAAACGACCGGCAACCATCTGCGGAACGCTGGTTACCATCTTCTCGATGCCGTCAAGCCAGTGCTCGGGTCGGTCTTGGCGTTCGGGATAGACGACCAGTGGAGGCGGCGACCAGCTCGGGACGAGAATGTTCATGGTCGCTTGCCCAATCCGCCTTAGGCGCTCGCTTCCTCGACGGGCGCATCATGGCCATTCCGGTGGCTCTTCGGCTGCTTCGGTATGGCGGGCGGAGCGTCGCCCTTACCGGCAGCATCCACGGCTTCGGGCATGCGCTCCAACATGCTCGCGAAATGCCTGAGCGAGTGAAGATGCAGGTACGTGCATTCCAGCTCGTCATTGGTGAACATGGCCTGCAGGTCTTCGCTTGCCAACGCTTTCAGCTTTTCGCGGTTGACCGTCATGAATCCGGAAAGCGATCGGCGTTCGCCGCTGTTGAGGTTGAACTGGGCCTGCATCGGCTGCAGCAGCCCCAGTGATTTCAACCGCTCACAATACTGGCGGGTACGCTGGTGTCTTGCCTGATAGTCCTGCAGGAAGCCGAGCACGCTCTTCAGGTATTGGGTTTGCTGTCCCTCGCTGTCGAACAGGCGCTCGCCGCGGCCTTCGCGATTGAAGCCGTCGAAACTTTCGTCGATGTGAAGGATGAACGTCTTGCCGCTGCGGTCCGTTGAGAACACGAACGGATAGCGGCGCACGAACGCCGGCACATATTTGCCGAGCCAGGCACCGTCGTCGCCGACGAAGAGGTTTTGCGTCTGCTGGGCGCCGAGAACCACCGCAGGTGTCACCGTGTCGTCCGTGCCGGCAAAGACGATCGGATATTCGGCGGCGGCCTGAGCAAATTCGATAGCCGTCACCGGAACCGAGTTCACTTCTTTTGCGAACTTGTATGAAGTTCCGCTTTTAATTGACACATCCTTATGGCGATCGGCCGAGACAGGATGCACGTCTTGATAGAAAAGAAGTTGCGCTGTCATGGTGGTTTCCCTCTAGTATCTTGTAAGTGCCACTCAGGTATTCTAAAAGACAATCGCCAGATTTTTACTCAGGCTAATTTGATCGAACACTTTATTAGACTTCATGTCCAGTCAAACTTTAAATAAACGCAGGAATATCTGCCGCGTTGAACGATAAATTCTACTGGCGACGGGGGAAGACCCGTGAGAGAACCTCACAAAGACACGTCCACCTATTCGAGGTACGGTCGGGCTCTCGGTCAGCATCAGGTCGAGATGCAAAAGATTGGCAAGCACCCGCCGCTGTGACGTGTCGCGGGGGTCGAGCGCAATGGCGCCGCCGCCGGCGGTGCTGAGCGCCGCATTGGGCAATGTGTCGGTTAGCGCCGGAACCTCGCGGACAACAACCGCCCTGTAGATCTTCGAAAAATCCTCGACGAAGCGCAGACTTACGTCCCGTGTTTGCGAACGGACAAGGTCGGCGTCCTCCTCCGGGACGATGACCCGAATGGTTGGCTTGTCGAAGTGCGCAACGTAGGCGATCACCTTGCCACGTTGCACGAACTTGCCGGGCAGGTCGCGATCGTCGGGCAGGATCAGCGTGCCGCTTGATGGTGCTCGGACGAGCAAATTCTCCTGCCTTTGCCGTGCCAAGTCGAGATCGGCACGCGCAAGCCGCAGTTCCTCTTTGACCATGCTCGCATGGGCAAGATCCGACAGATCCTGCTTGGTAAGACGCCGTTGGAGCTCGGAGACACGCAGTTGCAGCAGATCGACGCGCGCCGCCAGCAGCGGATCCTCCTGCCGGATCAGTGGATCGCCAGCCTTGACCTTGGCGGCGGGTGCGGCGGCGATTTCATCGACCGTACCATCGGTCTGAACATGGACGATCGCATCGCCTGGCAACCATACGATCCCCTGCACGACAGTCGCGTGCGGAATGGGCAGCACGAAGACTACCAGCGCGACTGCGGCGAGGACAGAGCCGACCACCGCGAATGCGCGGCCCCGGCTTCGCCGCAGGAGCGGGCTCGTCAGCAGGAACCAGAAAGCCTTTGCCAGCGGCACTGCAAACATCAGAATGAGCGCCCAGATGGCGAGCAAGGTACCGACGATGAAAAACTTCTGACTGACGAGCGCGATGATCGCACCAGTGACCACAAGACGGTAGAAGAACGCCGAGACGCCGTAGAGAACGAACCAGAACTCCTCCCCAGGCGCCGTCGCCGGCGAGTTGACCGAGCCGATCTTGAAGGCGTAGCGCTGAACGAGATAGGCGAGATATTTATTGGCCCGGCTCGCGAGGTTGGGTATCTCCAGAAGATCGCTCAGGACGTAGTAACCGTCGAAGCGCAGAAGCGGGTTGCCGTTGAAGAGCACGGTTGACACGCCGCCGATCAGCATGACGTTGAAGGCGAAGGCCCGCACGAGCCCCTCCTCCGCATTGACCCACACGATGAGGGCGACCGCGGCAAGCGTCATTTCCACGAAAATGCCGGCGGCACCGACGAGGGCGCGTTGCCACTTGCTGGCAAAAGCCAGGCTGTCGGATGCATCGACATATGGGACCGGCATGAAGACCAGCATCATCGCACCGACCTCGTGGACGTCGCCGCCCCATCGCTTGACTGCGTAGGCGTGCCCTAGCTCATGCAGGGTCTTGATGAGCGGATAGGCGATCAGCATCAGGAAGAGGTTCGACGTTGACAGAACGCGGTCGGTCACATTGGCGGTCAGCGCGTTCCAATTCATGCCGGCAAGAACGGCTGCATAGGCGACAAGACAGATGAAGACGAGCGCGCCGAACCATGAGAACAGCACCCGGCCGACAATGGCGGTGGCGTTCAGAAACTCGTTCGGATCGAGAAGGCCGAAGCGAATGGCGAGGGGATTGCCGAAACTCATCAAGAGCTTGCGATTGCGCGCCTTCTTGCCTCGCTCGGCGATTTCATTGATGTCGGGCGGGACATTGCCGAACAGGACGTCCGCCGCGTGCAACTGCCCGAGAAGCTGGATGACTTCATCCTGGGTCACGACCTTGTCGGTGAGCTTGTCGCAGGCGATGTCCCAGATCGCCTGCATCGTCCGGTGGCCATCCATCAGGCTGATGATGAGATAGGTCTCGGGCGTGAAGCGGTGGAAACGCCCGGATGTCCGGTCCTGCAGCACGTACCAGAGCTGATCACGAAAGACCGTGCGATGGATGCGTACATGGCCGCGCAGCTTCAGCTTCAGTTGCGCGACGCGGTACCAGGATGAGCTGAAGTAGGACCGTTCCATGTCCGCGCCCTCACGGCATCCAGCGCCACGCGGCGAGATAGGCCCATTGCACCATCTTGTCGGTGTAAACGCGGATCAGGAGCCGTTCGTCGACGGCGGTCTTGGCAATGCCCTCCATGCCAGGCCGAAGCCGATCGCTCAGATGATCCAGAGCTGCTTCGACCTTGAAGAAATTGTGCCCCTCCTTCTGGGTGGAAATCGCGGTGATCTGCTCGATCCGATAGGTGAGCGGCTCCTGCGGAAGCGCGGAAACTCGCAGGACTCCCTGGCGGCCGATCTCGACATCGTCAATGTCGCTTTCATCGACTTCGAGGATGACGCGATAGGACTTGAGCGGTGCGACCGTAAAGAGCTCCTGCCCGCGCTCGACCGCAGCGCCGATCGACTGGCTGAGGTCGCCGTTGACGACATAGCCGTCAAAGGGAGCGAGCAGCCGGGTGCGCTTGAGCTGTTCGTCGATCAAAGCGAGTTGGGCGTCGGCCTGATCGATCTGCGACTTGACGATGAGCGCCTCGGCCCGTTCGTGCTGCATCAGCGCACGGTCATATTCGGTTGTCTTCTGCTGTCGGGTGGTCGTCAGCCGAAGCCGTTCCAGTGTCAGATCCTGGTCGTCGAGCTGCGCCAGGATCTGCCCCTGTTTGACCACTTCGCCGGCCCTTGCCGACTGGCTGGATACATAGCCGTTGAATGGCGCCACGACGGTTCGCTGGATTGTACCGCGAACGACGGCCGAAGACGTGACGGAGTATTCCGTCGTGGCCACGCTGAAATAGGCGGCCAGGATGACGGCAATCAGCGTCGCGAGCTTGCGGCCGAAATAGCCTGGGCCCAGCAGGCGCCGCAACTGGTTGCCGGCGGCCTCCCAAAGCTTCACCAAGACGTTCCTGTCGTTGCGGCGTTTTTCCTCAAGTACCGGTCCGATGACCGCTGCCACTGCATCGCACAGGTCGACGGTCGTCTCGTCGAAGGCACTGCCGCGTGGGCGCTGCAGCGTCAGGGCGCCCACGATCTGATGCCCAGATTGCAGGGGGATCGTCAGCACGCCTCCGCACTTGTGCGTCTCGACCAGCTCTTCGTGCGCCCGGAGGACACGATACTCCCAGTGCTCCTGCGGCGGGTAGAGAACGATGGCGCGCTGATCGACAGCCTCGTCCATCGCCGCGCCGATGTCGCGAATGATGTTTACCTTGTTGCCGAAGCCTGCCGCATGCGAGACCGTCGCGACACGACATCGCCGTCCGCGGACGAAACCGACGCTGACGGGGTCGCAGGCAAGCCGCATGGCGAGTTCCGTCACGAGCGCGGTGGCGGCTTCGGTGAAACCTTTTGCCTCGATCACCGCGGCAAGCATGTCGAAGGCCAGCCTGTTGCGTTCGCTGACTTCTTCGTTTTCGACTTGGAGCTGGCGCCTGAGCAGGACCTCGACCCAGCCGGAGGCCCATTGCACCTTGCGCATCACCGCGTTGATGGCAGCAGGCTCGACGGAAAGCGAAAGAGCGCAGGCGCCATACAAGCGCTCGTTGACGATCAAGGGTGAAGCGATCAGTTGCACCATACGGCTACCGGTCGTTCCGGTGGAGATGCCCTGGCGTTGGCTCAGCGCCCTCTCTGCGGCGGCCGTCAATCCCTCGTCGGCGGCCCTTTCCGGCCAGAAGGCGATCGGCGTGTAGGGACCGGTGTCCGGTTCCCCGAGCATGACCATGCCGCTGGCCACGCCAGAGATCTGCCGGCACAGTATGGCCAGCCACGTCTCCATGAATTCGTCTGGCTGGGTCGCATTGCGGAATTTTTGCCAGAGTGCTTGATCCAAAATAGCATACTTCACCGCCCCCGGGCCTTCGACCGGGGGCGGTGGTGCATATTCCCTGGCAATGTGATCAGTCATGCCGGCACGCGGTGGCCAGACATTTTACTCGCACGCTAGCGCCCTCCAAAGAGACTGACCAGTCGAGAAAGCAGTCCCTTTCGGGCCTCCCACTCGATTATGCCGTTCAACACTTCTTGCTCACTCGCATCCGCATCATTCTCACCGGCGCCTGACGTCTTGGCGGCATGATCTTGGACCTGTGTCCAAGCCGTTGGGTCGACAAACGTGCCGGTTGCCTCGTCGAAGACCCATGACTTCTCGTCGCTACTGCCGAAGCGCGCTATGCCATCGCCCCCGCCCGTTGCCGGTTGCCACGCGGCCGCCAGAGCGCTTCTGCCGCTTCCGGCCCAGCCGGATGCCGCGGCTGTCTCGTTCGCCTCGCTAACCCCTGGGATATGGAGATCCGAGGCGCTGATGCCGGCAAGTTTCATCAGCCGTCGCTCAGTCGGGGTTACGAACAGACCCAGCTCCTCATCGAACACCTGGGCGTCGTTTCGCGTTTCGGACTGGGATGCCGACAGCGGCAACCGGCGCTCGCCGACCTCAAGCGTTTCGGCCATGACGCCGCCGACAGCATCGTCGGAAGAGTGGACCAATCCGGCCTCGTGACCCATTTCATGGAGCAGGACCGAGAGCAGATCGAAGCGTCCCGCGGCTGGGCCGCCACCGATCGCCTGCCACTTACCGTCGACAAGGCTGTACTCCTCGTTATCCTGCGGCGTGAGATCGACGAACCAGCCCCGTCCCGCGGCGTTGCGGTCGATCCTGATTGCGCCGAACACGGCCTCGGCCAGTCGGTCGCCTTCGAGATCGACGATCTGCAGATCGATCGTGCCGAGGCGCGCCAAGGTTGATGCATCGAGCAGTCCCGATTTCGCCCAGAGGGCGACGGCATCGTCGAGCACCGAGAGTGCCTGTCCCCTCGTGATCTCACCACCGGCAACGGTCGTGCCGCCGGTCGCCGCCAGCAGATTGGTCGACGTGTTGAAGGCGGAATCGTTGGTACGGATCAGGAAGCGATCGAACGAGCTTGATCCGACATGTGACATCGTGCCGAAGCCGCCATCGACCAGTGCAGCATTGAAGCCATAGGTGCCGAGGAGGCCGCCGTTCACCTGAATGCTGACCGCCGCCCCCTTGAAGATCAACTTCAAAGTATAGTCGACGCCGACATCAAGGACGCGACTGAAGGACTGATCGATCTTGTAGCCGCCCTTGGCACTGACGTGGCCGACAAGGACCTTGTCGTTGACCGCATCGAGGGCGACGAACTTGTAGTCGTTCGGACCATAGCTGTCGAAGACGATACCGCCCGTGCCTGCCGTCAGTAGCTTGGCCTCGAGTTCGAGGTAGGAGTCCGCCCGGAGCTTGGTGCCAAGGTTGAACGTGCTGATGGAAGCGCCGGCAGCGCCAACGAAGCGACCACCTGCGACGGTCCAGCCCGTGGCCGCCGTACCGCTCATCGGGAACCGGCTGGTTGCGTCGAAGTTGTCGGTATAATCAAGCGACAGGTTTGGCGGCAGGATCTGAACCGAGAAGTTGTCCACCTTCGACTTGGAGCCATCGTTGCCGGCGCCGACCAGGCCGCGGTTGAGGCCCACGGGCACGCCTTCCTCGATCCTCGGCGCGAAGGTGTAGCCGAACCAGTTCACACCCGCGACCGTCACCGTAACGTTCGTGCCGTTGACAGCGACAAGCACGTCATAGGCTATGCCAGCCTTCAACTGGACGGGCTTGTTTGACTGGGCGACCTGGTGCCAGCCGCTGGCGTCGCGGTAGCCCATTTCGATCTTGTCATTCGAGATGTTGATACCAGCCCATTTGAAGTCGGTCGGCGAGTGGTAATCGAAGATGACATAGGAGTTGGCCTTCCAGCCCGCCAAAGGCTTCTGAGCGGTGATCTTGGCCGAGATCTCGAAATAGACCGGCAGGTACTGGTCGGCATAGAAGACCGCCGCTGCCTGCCCCCACGATGTCTCGGATTCGACCGACATCATGCCGCTCGAGACTGAGAACTTGCCCTGGTCGGCGGCGAACACGTCGAGCGTGCCGTCGTTGAAATCGGCCGTGCGCAGAACGTCGCGTCGACCACCAGGGATATTGCCTGGTTGCGGATCGGTCGGCCCGCCGGTCTGATCCTGCCAGATGCCGTGATCCTTCTGCGTCACCAGTCCGATTTCGCCTTCAACCCCGCCCTGGAACTGCGACACATGGCTGTACTGGTCACTGCCATTGACGCTTCCGGTATCGGCAGTGCGGGTGATGTCGACACCATCGCTGAAGGCTTGCGCGTAAAGGAAGTCGAAGAGCTGCGGCGGCACCTGACGGCTGACCGTCGCGATGCCGAACGGAGCGAAAGGCACGAGATAGCTGTTGAACTCGCCGACCCAATCGATCAGGCGGTCACCGCCGGTGTTGCCGATCAGGATGTCGAGCCCGGCGCCACCAAAGACGCGGTCCTCGTAAACCGGGTGCGTTTCCGGCTGATCGTTGAGCCAACCGTTAGTGCTGAGCACGTCGTCGGCATTCATGAGGTCGTTGCCCCAACCGCCATAGATGTGGTCTCGGCCCGTCCCGCCGACGATCCAGTCGTTGCCAAGGTCGCCGAAGATGGCGTCGCTGCCGTCCGTATTGCGGTCGGCGAAGGTGATCGGCGTGCCGTTGGGCGAGAACGCGATCGCGCCGTTGACCAACGGTCCTTCGTTGTCGACCAGGTTGAGGAAATACTGGAACTGGGTCGGCGCAGCACCCGACTTCCAGACGGTTCCGTCAGCATTGAACAGAATCGTCCGACGCGGATCGTATTCGTCATAGAGGAAGAATTCGCCGAGCTTACTCTGAACCGGCTTCGGTGCGTTCCACGGATCGGTATCGGCACCAAAGCGCAGGATGTCTCCCGGGTTCCAGGGCCGTGTGAAATCGGTGCGCACCAGCCCGACCACGACGCCGTTTTCGAAGCGCTGGGTGTAGCTGAGCGGCAGGGCTTCGCCGCCGCCGACGGCATCGTCGCCGGCGCCGCCATGGATGAAGTCGTCGCCGAGACCACCGAAGATGATGTCGTCGACGACATTGCCGTCGAACAGCGGATCATCCGCGCCCTGGGCATTCGGCTTCAGGTTATAGGGCGTGAGGTCGACGGATTTCTTCATCTGGCCGCCGATATTGATCGTCTCGGTCTGCACCTGCCCGGGCGTGTAGATGAATTCGTTGAGCACATCGCCCTGGCTGGTGCGGGTATCCGGGTCGGTGGCAAGGAGGGCCAGGACGCCGTAAAGCGGCTCGGCATAGGTGGCGCTGTTGCGGCTCGTGAAGATCCGTCCGTCATCGCCGAGGATGCCGTCCTGGCCGGTACCGCCAGAGATCCAGTCATTGCCCCAACCGCCGATCAGATCGTCATTCTCGGCATCGCCGAACATGCGGTCGTGGCCGCCGCCGCCGTAGGCGATGTCGTCGCCGGTTTCGCCGTGGAATTCGTCATGGCCGCCGATGTCATTCTTCGCCCACAGACCGAATTCGTTGCGATAGGCCGCGTCGTTCGGGTTCGTCTTCGAGAACAGGTCAGGACGGAAATCCGGGCCGCCCGGTGTGTAGTCGAGAAGGTGCACGCCGCGGACGACGATGCGTTCGGCGCCGGCGCGGGCCGGATCGTTCACATCGTAATTGTACCGGACGTAGAGCTGTTGGTTTGCCAGCCCGTTCGGGTTGATATCGACGCCATTGATCCCGACAATACGGACGATATTACCGTTGTCGCCGACCATGGTGTCGGCATCGCGGGCATAACGCGCAGCCGCAAGGGTGCCGTCGCCCGGAAGGTCGAGGTCGTTCCGGTCGATTTCGGCGCCGGTACCGCCGAAGATGTAGTCGTCGCCGTCAGGCCGTGCATTTGCATCGGTCAGGCTGAAGAACGAGGACGAGCCGCCGACCAGATCGTCCTGGCCGAGGCCGCCGAACAATTGGTCATCACCACCACCGCCTTCGATGTAGTCCTGGCCGTCGCTCGCAGCAGCAAAGGATGCGATCACCGTCAACGGGCCGATCGGATCGGCAACACCACCCGACGTCCGGGATGCACCGACATGCGACGTGCCGGCGAAGGCAAGTTCGATACCGCCGTCGCCCTGGATGACGTCATTACCCAGTTGGCCGAAGATTTCGTCATGACCTTCGCTGCCGGCAATGTAGTCGTTGCCGAAACTGCCAACGCCGGCAGCGCCCTGGTCGAAGGCGAAGGTGTGAAGCGTCGCATAGTCGACATCATACTCGCTCCACCACGGCGCGCCGTCCGGGTCGCGGTAACGGCGTGCGATACCGTCGACCAAGAGGAGACCGCTGTTGTCGCCAGTGACGGTGCCGAAGCCAGCCGGGATAGGCCGATCCGTACGGCTGTAGAGCAGCGCGCCGGCCAAGGTCTGGAAGCGCTTGCTGAATGTGTCGTCCAGCAAGTTGCCGTCCGCGCCGCCCTGGCGGGTGAGGTAGACGTTGTCGCCGAAGATGCGATCGTCCTGCTGGTCGCCGTCCAGCATGTCATGGCCGGCACCGCCGACGATCACGTCGCGGTCAAGCCCGCCGAACACGATATCGTCGGCGCCGTTCTGCAGCTCGGCCGACTTGATCGCCGTCACGAGCACGAGCTCGGTCGTCTGGATTCGCTGTTTGAGACCGGACGGCAGGTTCGGATCGTCCACGAACATCTCGATGATGCCATGGTCGGCGAAGATGATGTCGTCGAAGTCGCCGAGCACACCGGCTGCGGCAACGGCACTCGGGCCGTAGCCGAGATGGGATGCTCCATCACCGAAGATCAGGTCACGGCCGGCCTGCATGAGGTCGCGGACCGACGATTTTACCGGCTTGATCGTGGTGCCGTTGGTGTCGGTGTTTGGGTTGGCGGAAGGCAGCGGGCTGTTGTCGACCGTGTCGATGAAGAGCTGACGGGTGAAGATGTTCACGTTCACGCCGCTGTCGCCATAGATGTGGTCGACGCCGCGGTTGCCGATGATCAGGTCGTCGCCGGAACCACCGGCCAGATGATCGCCGGCCTGGCTGCCATAGATCGTGTCGTTGCCCGCGCCGCCATAGATCGTCAGGCCGACGCTGGGCAGACTCCCTCCTGCAACGCCCGCAAACAGTGCGCTGGCGTCGATGACGTCGTTGCCAGCGAGCTTGTAGGGATTGGCGAGCGGGAAGACCCATTCATCGTCTTCGTTCTCGCCATCCTGCAGTTGCGGGAAGGGATCGAACGGCTTTTCACCGAATTCCATGCCGAGCACGTTGTGCGGCTGGCCGGAATACCAGATTCCATCCTGGCTGGTGTCGCCATAGATGACGAGCGGCGAGTTCGGACCTGCGCCGCCATTGACCTTGATGTAGTCGCCACCGACGCGCTTGCCGCCATCGAGCGTGGTGTCATAGCCGAAGACGGTCAGTTGGACGCCCGTTGCCGGTGTCAACGCCACGTTCTGCAACGTCATCACCGCGGCGGTCAGCGCCTGGATCGTGAACGGTCCGGCATAGCCGCTGACATAGACCTTCTGGCCGACATAGAAGCCGTCTGCTTGCCAGCTCCCGGCGCTGCGCGTCAGGCTGTTGGTGGCAACGTTCATCGCGCCGGAAGCGGTGATCGTGCGTGCTTCGGCGACATGCAGAGAGCGTTCGGCGTAGCTGTTGAACGCATCGGCCGCCAGCGAGACGCCGGCCCCCTGTCCGATGTGGGTGTTCGGCGCGCTCAATACCAGGGCGCTGAGATCGCCCCAGGTCAGGGCCGAGTTCGGCGGCGGCGGAAGGGTCGCGTCGACGATGGCAAGGATCGTCCGGGTGTAGGTCTCGCCCTCAAGCTGGATGACCTGGCCGACCTGGTACCGGTCTTCGGACCAGTCGCGCCCATCGAGGCGGGTCACGACGATCGAGCCACCGCCGGCACTGGCAATGTTCATCTTGCCGGCGCTTTCGAGGTACATGTTGCCGCCACCGTGGACGAGCGTCAGGCCGCCATGCGCACCCTGCACATAGAAGCTCTTGACCGCATCGTTCTGCGTGGCGAGCAGCGCGCCTTCTAGCTTCAGCGAGAAACCGTCATCGGAGATCTCGATAATGCGGAAGTCGCGCTTGCCGTTTTCATCGACCATGGTGATGAGGTGACCGGCAAGATAACCCTCGTCCGCCCACTTGATGCCGTCCTGACGGGTGACGATGCCACCGGTATAGATCGGATCGATACTGACATCGGTGACCACAGTTTGCAGAATCGCGTTGGTGACCGGGTTGATGCGGTTGATGGTCCGGGGCGCGTCGCTGACGAGCGCGAGTTGACCGCCGGTGACGCGCATCGTCGAGCCGACAATCGAGACGATCTGGTATTCACCCTTCGCGAAGTCCTCGTCGATAGTGATGAAATCGCCGACCGCAAAGCCGGTCCATGAGCCTCCATCGGTACGCACGATGATCCCGCCGGCAATCGTCTGGGCGACGTCGACGGACTTGTTGACGGTGATCACGTCCTTGTCGATCGCGGTGATGGTCAGTGCGCCGCTGGCAACGCCAGCGAGCGATGGGCCGCTGAGAACCAGGATCGAATTGTCGTTCGGGTCGGCGCCTTCTTCCGGATGCAGCGGATCGATGAGGGCGTCGTTGATCGCGACGACGGTCCAGGTGCCCACCTGCCCCGCAATCTTCACGGTCTGGCCGATGAGGAAGCCCATGGCCTTCCAATCGAAGCCCGCGCGCACGATCGTGCCGCCGTTGCTGCCGTTCGGCGTCACCGTGAAATTATTGGTGACCTGAACGGAGGGCGCCGGATCGAGCGTGCCCTGGATGACGAGGCCGTCATTGCCCTCGCCGAGCATCAGATTGACGACCTCGATGGTGCTTTGCGTCGCATTGGTGCCGAACTGGCCGTCAGAACCGACGCTGATCTTGCCGAAGCTGATGCCGCCCGGGAAGAAGCCCGATTCGCCGAAGGTCGGATCGCCGGTGACCCCGAGGCCGAGGCTCAGATCATCGGCCATGTTGAAGCCGGTGAGCGTCGTCTGCGTCATGACGCCGTCGACATCTTCCTTGCTGGTGTCGTTGAAGATGTTGAGGACATCGATCTGTTGCGATTCCGGCGGCTGGGCGCCGATGGCGATCAGGAAGTCGTCCGCTTCACCCGGCAGTTTCAGGCCGTTTTCCAGCGAACGGTCAGCGCCCGTCGGGCCGCCTTCAACAGCCAGCGGTCCGCGCAGCTTCGAGAGATAATGTCCCGAAGCCGGGAAGACCTTCACGCCTTCGCGCGTGACGGGGATGTCGTAGTTGTCGTCCGCCTGCAGGACGACCGTCTGCTGGATATAGTAGTTCCCCGGATTGAACGTCGCGACCGCCGCGGTGCGCAGCACCTTGACGCCCGCAAGCGTGCTGCCGACCGGCAGCAGTCCAGCGTTCTCCGAGGTGATCTGGATCGTGGCATCCTTGGTGTCGTTCTCGCCGCGAATGATCGCGATCTTGAAGTTGCCGATAACGTTGTCGGCGGCGTCGAAGACACGGATCCACTGGCCTTCCAGGAATCCATAGGCGAGCCAGCCGTCCGCATCGTCGGCAAGGCCGGCGATCGTCATCCGATAGGTGGGCATGCCGTCCTCGATGACCGTATGGAACTGGATATTGCCCGTGAAGGCGCCATCGCTGGCGAGGTCCGAGAGGATGACATCGGCAAGCTGGCCGCCGGTACCGAACGTCCGGTCGACCTTGATGAACTTGCCGTCGACCGTGTCGATCGCGGTGATGTAGTAGTCACCGCTGTTGCCGCCGGCGTTGCCGACGCGGATCTGCTGGCCGACGAAGAAGCCTTCATCGACGAAGCTGCCGAGATCGGCGCCTGTGCCGCGGGTAATCTTGCCGTTGAGGCCGTCATTGCTGAAGATAAGGTTGCCGTCGAAAATCTGCGTCGGCCGGAGCCCGCCGATGACCGTATAGCCCGAACCGGGTGTGACGGCGACGCCGTTGACGCTGACGACATCCGCCAGTCCATCGGTGACGATCGCGACCTGTACGGTGGTGCTGGGCGCCTTCGTCAGCCGGATCGTGTAGTCGTCCGTGTCGCTGCCATCGGCATTGAGCAGCGTCGTGCCGCCGCTTTCGAGCACGACGGCGCCGGCCGTGTCGTTGTCAATGACTTCGATGTCGACATAGCCGGGGCCGGAGCGCAGATTCGGGAAGACATAGTCGTGGTCGGCGTCAGTCGTCAGAACGTCGTCGCGCTGGAAGTAGATGACCGCCGTATGCGGATCTTCGCGCGGGATATCGTCACGCGCCTGAACGCCGATGCGAACCGGGTCATCCCAGTTGGTATGGTCGAAGGTTAGCCGCCAGTAGCCGTCGGCATGTTTGTACATGCGGTCGCCGACCGAGTTGAAGATGTTCGTCGGATCGTCGACATCGAAGATCTGGACATCCTCGTCGCTCGCCTCGTTGAGGAAGAGCTCGACGACGATGATGTCGCCTACCTCCGGCGCCGTCTGAAGCTGAACGAGGATCTCGTCCGTCAACTGGGACGTCGGGCTGCCTTCGATGACCAGCGACCGGCCGTCTTCGATGTTCGTGCCAGGCGCCACCTCGGTGACATAGATCCCGGGTGTGTCGTTGTCCCTGACCAGCACTTCGACGTTGCGGACGTCAGCCGCGTCAAAGGGGTCTCCATCGGGATATTCGGCATCGATGTCGATGACATTGGTGTCGACGCCGCTCAGATCGGAAATCACGCTGTGCTGGATAACGACCACGCGGTCGCCTTCTGCCCGCGGGTCGTCCGGCGCATAGACGTAGACCATCTGCGGATTCATCCAGTTGCTGCTGTCGAACCGCAGCACGACCGCGCGATCCTTGATGATCTGCGGTACGCCGTTGACCATGACAACATGCTGGAAGTCGCTGTCGGTGACGGTTCCGCCGGGGTTGACGGTGGACAGCCAGATCGTGTCGCCGAGGCCGTTCGGCAAGGGCGCTGGGTTCAACAGTGTGCCGTCTTCCTCCTCTTGCGGCGAGCGTGCCGCAGACACGGTGACATAGACCACCTGGCCGGCGAGCGGAGCGATTGCCAGCTTCACCGTGTAGCTGTCCACATTGACCGGGCCGCCTTCGCGCACGGCAGTAAAGCCGCCGGTTTCGTCGATGCGGATGATGCCCTCTTCTCCGGAAGCGACGTTGTAGTCGAAACCGTCGACCAGCACACCGTCGTAGAGCGCGTCGCCGGACGTGACGAGATGATCGACAGCACCGGAGGCCCCTTCGAGCTCGCGGGTCACGATGTCTTCGGTCACGTCGCCGGTGACGTTGATCGTATCGGATCCCAGGCCGCCAATGACGCGATAGGCAACGCCGAAGGCCGTCGACTGGACAAAGAATTCGTCGTCACCTTCGAGACCATCGACTTCGACCACTTCGATCGTGGTGTAGCGCACATTAAGGCCGGCGCCGAAAATGCCACGTTCGGTAATCGCAAAGTCGTCGGCGAACTCCGTGCCGAGGATGACGAGCTTGTCGAAGCCCGTGCCGCCGTCGACGGAAACCGGAGCATTGACGTTGTACTGGACCTCGTCCTCACCACCACCGGCGCGGATGTCGGGCGCCCGCGCAACAGAGAATCCGAGCCCGATGATCGGCATCGCAACGCCCTGGTCGTCGCGCACGATCACGTCGTCGGTGTAGTCGTCGGGCGTGGAATCGGCATCGGCAAAGTTAATGACGCCGTCGCCATTGGTGTCGAGCGTGACAGCCGGCAGGTCGTCCTGGTCGATCGTGCCGTCGCCATTCCAATCCTGGTTGGCAACAGCGGCGATCGCAAAGGCGCGCACGATGAACAGGTCGTTGTTGTCGTCGCCTTCGAGCCTCAGTTCAGCCTGGTTCGAATAGACACGGAACTCGTCGTTGCCGGTTCCGCCCTGCGCGACCAGCGGCGCACTGATGCCGGGGCTCAGCCAGCCGCGTGTTGTAGCAACCATGTCCGGGAAGACGTCCTGGGCGAGCAGGCCGCCGCCGAAGAACGGCGTGACGCCATTTTCCGGATCGTCGGTGCGCTTGTTGCCGAAGATCTGCCCGATCTGGAAGGAGTCGTCCCCCGCTCCGCCCTGAAGCGACACGATCGCCGTCGTATCGTCGGAATAGAAGTTGTCGTTACCGCCGAGGCCTTCGACGGTGACGCGACCATTGAGGGCCGTGTCGTAGTTGATGCGTGCGCTCTCGTTCGACGGTTCGTTGTCTTCGATCGTGTCCGCATAGGTGGTCGGCTGGCCATAGACCATCGCGACATAGGCCGGGCGATCAGCCGTTTCGTTCGGCAGATAGTTCGCGCCGCGCAGCAGGAAGATGTCGTCGATCGGCTTGTTGCCGTCGCCGTCCTTGCCGTTGAGTGCCGAGTTGTAGCCATAGATGTTCAGAGCATCGACGCCGTCGTTGGAGCGCCCGCTGTCGAGCACGTTGATGACGTAGTTGCGGTTGAAGTCCGTACCGGCATTACCGAGGCCCGGATTGTTCGAGCCGAGCGTGTAGACCTCATAGAGATCGCTGCCGGAGACACCGTCGAGCGTCAGCGTGTGCTCGGCGGCTGTCGTCATGTTTGGCGAGGTTTCGGTCGCCGTGTCCTGCAGGTAGTAGACGGTGAAGCGATCTTCGCCGTCGGCGTTGGTCGGGTCGAGGTTCTGGCTGCCATAGGCCCGCGTCTTCGAGCCGAGGAAGATATAGCCGGGGCTGCCCTGGGTATTGGTGCCGCCGGCGCCAGAGGGATCGCCGAACTGGATGGTATCGACATCGGTATTGCCGAAGATCCAGGTCAGATTCGTGGGGTGCGGTGCCGTCGTCTTCGGCACGGCTGTCCCGACCGGCGTCCCGTTGGTCTTGTTGCCGGGGGTCACCGCGGCGTTGGCGATGATGCGCCCACGCAGCAGCATGACCGAACCGAAGCCGATATCGGCATTGGCAAGCAGGGTGATGGCCTCGTCGAAGGCGGTGACGTCACCGTAGATGTCGATCCGCTTGGCCGCCAGGATCTCGCTGTTCGAATCGAGTGTGACGTTGTCGCCGACGCGCAACTGCACATTGCCCTTCTCGGCGAAGATCTGGCCATGCGGGATGAGACGCTCGGCATCAGCCTGGAAGGTCGGGAAGGTGAGGCCGTCCTCGGAGAAGCGTGCGTTGCCGCTGTGCAGCAGGTCGAGGTTCTCGCCCTGTGCCGCCGTCTCGCGAACGGTGATGCGAATGTCGCCGTCATAGGTATGGGCGAGCACGAGCCTGAGGTTGCCGGCGCTCTCGCCGGGATTAACGGGTGCTTCCGCCAGATAGATGTTGTTGTCGGCTTCCAGCGCGACGTCGTCGTTCGACGAGCCGCGTGAGGAATCGATCTCCAGATCATTGTTGAAGGCGCCGATGGAGCCGCCGCCATTGGCGTCGAGATCGATGCTCTGGCCGAGCAGGTCAGCGAAATCGTCGCCAGCGCCGTTGTTGCGCGCATCGAGGATCGAGCCCGAGACGGTGCGCAGCGAGATGTCACGCGTCGTATGGACCGTGTGGACGAGCAGATCACCGACGACTTCATCGAGGAAGATGCCGAGCGTGCTGTCTGCGGTCGTATCGAATGCCCTGAGGACACCGAGGCCACCAAGGCCGTTGCGGATGTCGACGTTGATCTCGAGGAAATCGGTCGGCAGGCCGATACCGCCAAGCGGTGAATTGATGTCGAGCAGCGTCGGGTTGAGAACCTGCGCAGCGACCTGTGCATGGTTCGGGTTGAAGAGACCGACGCCGGCGGCCATGGTTATGTTGCGGCCGGCGACATCGGCTTCGACATCGCCTTCCGTGAGGCCCCGCGCATCGATGATGCGCCGCGGCGAATAGAGCAGAACGTCCGACGCGGTCGACTTGATCCGCTCGACGCGCATGTCGCCGGTCTTTTCGCTCAAGGCGATATAGCCGTTGGTCACCACATCGATATCGCCGTTTCCGGTGATTTCGGTAATTCCGAGGACATTGATCGTCGTTGCGCCGGGATCGGGATTTGCTGCAGCGACGATGATATCGCCACCGCTGGTGACCGCTCCGGCCTGGAGGCCGGGCAGAGTCCGATTGCCGGTAGCCGGATCGATGCCACGGAAGTCGTAGGTGGAAGCGATCGGCGTGTTGCCGGTTCCGAAAACGCCGCGGCTCAGCTCTTCAGGAAGGCCGCTGTCCGGCCGGAAGTAGTTGTAATGGGTGATCCCGGCTGCCTGGCTCGGCGCCTTGACGAGCACGCCGCCCGAGGCGCCTGCGCCGCTCTGCTCGAGGCTCGCCTGTAGCAGCACATTGGCGCTATCGCCGGCGCTTATCCGGTCGATTTCGACAATGTAGTAGCCGCCGCCGAGGTCTTCGCGCAACAGGGCCTTGAGGTCGAGGTTGATGTTCTGGACGGCATCGACGGTAAATGTCTCCGCCGCAATCAGGCTGTGCTGGTTGGTGAGCGGCCCGCTCGGCGAAAGATTGATCGCGACACCGGCGAGGGAATTCGCCAGCGTGCTTGCCAGCCTGACGCTCAGGCCGTCGGAGGAAGCGATGACATAGTAGTAGCCGCCATCGACGAGCCCACCGATCGCCGTGCTGACCGCGTCGTAACGTACGAGCTGGCCGGTGTAGAAGCGGTTCTCGTGCCCGAGGAAGATCTGCTCCGTCAGGCCGCTGACGCGGCCGGTATCGAAGCTGATCAATTGCGGCAGGCCGGCGCTATCGACGATGTCGACATTGACGCGGTTTCCTGTCGTTCCAACATTTTCCTCGGCGCGGATATTGAGGATGTGCGTGCGGATCAGGGATTCCCGGCCGTCGCTGCCGAGCACACCGCGATCGTTGGTCGCGAAAACGGATCCGTCGGTATTGACGATCGAGGTGGTCCCGATCGGGTTTTCGATGGTGCCGTTGATATAGATATCCGACCGGCCGCCCGTGTCGGTGATCTCAATCAGCGTCGGCGCCACCTCGCGCTCGATGTTGAACGTCAGGGTCACTGTCTTCGACGGGTTCAACCAGGCAAGCGGCTGCTCGTCGGTGACGACATCGATGTTGTTGATGACGATGTCCTTGTCGGACTCGTTGCGGATCGTAACGCGCTGCAGCGTGTCGCGGAACGTCCAAGTGCCGCCGGAACCGACCATCGTGTCGGAATCGAAGACGACGTCGCCCGGGCCGGGATTGACGATGTCGTTGACGACGATGTCGGCGCTCTGGATCGTATCGCCCTCTCCTTCGCTGCTGCCACCACCGCTGGCGCTATCGTTGACGGTCACCTCGACCGCAACGTCGACCTGGCCGTCAGCACCGATGACGAGCTGTTTGACAACCAGTTCTGGCGAGCGCCCGGAGAGAATGAGGACATCCGAATTGAAATCGATCTGTTGCGGCCGGTCGTCGGGGCTGCTGCCATCGGAGCCGCCGGCGGCAAGCGAACGCTTGCTGTGGTCGGCGTCATCCGTCTGCGAGATCGAGCCGTTGACGGTGGAAGCATAGAGCGCCAGGTGTTCGCTCGATGCCGCGGGCTCCTGCGGGTAATCCGGATGGCCGAGAACACCATCCGCATTGTCGCGCGGGCCGGCCGTGACCAGAGCGCCGGCGGCGCCGAATATCTTCGACGCCACGTCGGTGTCGTTGTGCGCATCGGAATCGACGAAGCCGAAAAGGCCTGTGGCACGGGCATAGGACTTAGCATGCGTCTTGACGTTGTCGTAGCGGGTGACGAGGTCGACGCCCTCCCAGCCGGTCAGTTCGGCGTCGGCATTGATGTGCACTTCCGCCTTCGGCCGAGCCGTTATGGTGCTTTCGGCCTGGCCTTCGCCATAGAAGCCGGCGCCGCGGCCGTCGCTGCCGGCGAAGACGTCGAAGCGCCCGACTTTCGCGCTGGCAACGGCCCGCTTGGCGCTCAGAACAGCCCGGTCGCCGAGCGTTGCGATCGTGTCGGCCTGATCCAGATCGGGGTTCGGATCCGCAACACCGATATAGACATGCGTGACGGCATCGCCATCACCGCCGAAGCCGACGCCCGAACCGGTCGACTTGGCGGAAACGCCGGCTTCGGAATAGGCCGTCAGCCGTGCCAGTTCGCCGGCGACGACGATCGCGTCGGCGCCGATTGTCGCGGCACTGTTGTACTCGATCCAGACTACGGTCGTCGGCGAGGCCAAGCCAACGGCACCGCCGGCGCTTGCATGCGACGAGGCTCCAGTATTCACATTGGTGCTGGAAGCTACGGTGACGTTCTTGCCCGCAACGATGCGGGTGCCGTCGCCGACGGAGGCGACGCTGTCGACGTCCTGGTAGCTGTTGGCATCCGCGTCGCCGACGGCGACGAAGCCGCCGGTGCCGTTGACCGCGTGCGCCGTCGTATTGGTGGTGGCTGACGTGGTGATCGAGACATCGCCGCTCGTCGTTACAAGCGTCGCCGATATCGTGGCGGTCACGTTCGGATTGCTGGTGATATTGGCGTCATTGCCGTTGACGCCAACAAAGGCGCCGCCGGAACCCTTTGAATAGGCCGAGGATACGCCGTCGCCTGACTGCGGCGCGATTTCGCTGAGCGAGACCTCGCCCGGGCCGAACAGGAACTGGCCGCCAGCTACCGACGTCACTGCATCGTCGATGTCGATCCGAAGCTGTTGCTCGCTCGTGCTGTCGTTCGATATGTCAACGGCCAGCGCGCCAATGCGATGGTTGGCGTAGGGGCCGGAAAGTCCGGTTGGCGTCAACGTCATCTGCGTGCCGCCGGAAGGCGCGTCCCACAGTTCGAAAGTATCGTCACCGGGGCCGCTGACGCCACGGACATAATAGGTCTTGCCGTCTTCCAGCCCGCCGATTGGCAGATTCTTGGCGTTGATCAGCGAATGGATGTCGTCGGCGGTCTTCGCCTTGTTGGGCGTGAGCGTGATGATCGACTGATCGAAGGTCTTGGTGAGCGTCGTTTCAGTGACGCTGTTGACGACCGACAGGATCAGCGTGCTGCCGCTGACGCCGGTAACGGTGTAGGTACCGCTGTTGGCACCGGCGCCGCTGATGAACAGAGTACCAGTTCCAAAACCGAAATCGGCCCAGTTCTCGCCATCGGTACGGATGATCCGGTCGCCGGCCCCATTGCGGACGAACTGAACCTGTTCGGTGACCACGTCATTGCGTTTCAGTTGGATCGTCGTCGAATTGACGACGTGGACACGGTAGGTCTGGCCATCAGACAGCCCCCCGATCGGCGTTCCGGGCGCTCCCGTTTCCGTTTCGACGTTGTAGACGACGTGCTCGCCCTCGCTGAACCCATGGTTCAGCGCGTTGCCGTTGTCGTCAAAGAAGCGAATGTTGTTCTGCGTGCCGTCGTCAATCGGCGAACCATCGGGATTGAGCGCCGTCGGATGGACATCGACCTGCCGGCTGACGAAAGTCTTGGGATCGGGCGCGTCATAGGTGACGGCCATGCCGTTGGTGAACCCATGACCGGAGATCGTGATCTGACTGCCAGCGATATCGTCCGGCTGGAAGCTTTTGAAATAGTTCTGCGGATTGACCGCCTTGTCATGCGTATTGACCAGTTTGATATGGGACTCGTCGATAACCAGAACGTAGTAGAGATTGCCTTCTGTCAGGCCGAAGCTGTTCACCGTTTCGTCGGGCCCGGCGTAGTAACGCACGGCATCGCCGCTGATGAAGTTATGCGCACCCTGGAAAGTAATAATCTCGGTTTCGGAATCGATGCTTGCGGCATTGAAAGTCGAGCCGAAGTATAGCTTGTTCGGGTCGACATTGCCGCCATCGACGACATTGATGACATTGTACTGCCGATTGACTGCCGGATCCTGCGGATCGGGCCAGTTAAGACCGGGGATTACCGCGCCGCCGCTGCCGGCGTCGTATTCGACGGTATCGCCCGTCACGAGGCCGTGGTTGTTGACGGTGATCGTGTTGGCGACGCCGTCAGCATCGACGACCGCATAATCGGGCTGCGTTCCTGGAATGGGCGCTGCAATCGCCTCGACCGAAACCGTGCCGGTCGCATTGATGACGCTGCCAGTGCCAATGGTACTGGAGACGGTCGGGCTGACATTGGTCGTGGCATCGGAATCGCCGGCGCCGAAAACGCCGCCGATCGTCACACCGACGACCTTCGAATCCCCTTCCGTGTTGGCGAGTGCCTTCAGCCGGATATGGCGTGCAGACTGAACGGACGTATTGTTGCCGATGGTCGCCGCAACGGAGGACGGGCTTGCGGTTGCCGTGGCGCTGTTGAGCGTCAGCGCCCCGAGGACGCCGCCGCCTGTCGCTTCCGCAACGGCGAGCGCGCCGTTGACCGCAAGCGCGTCGACCCCGATGTCGCGAACCGAAACGATATTGGCATTCATCCCCGCGTTCGACTGGCCGTTGGCGGTCGCTTCGGCATCGGTTGCACCGACAGCGGCCGCACCGAAGGAATTCGCCTCGGTGTTGGCGACGGCGTAGTTGCGCAGGCGCGACTTGATATCGATGTCGTTAGTAATGGTCAGGCTGCCGCCCGCGCCGATCGTGGCGTTGACGATGGCGTTGGCCTTGGCGGTGGGCACCGCGCCCTGGCCGCTGAACAGGCCTCCGCCCGAGGCTTCGGCAAAGGCCTTGGCGCCACGATCCGTCGCTGTTTCGCCGACGAAATTATGGGAGGCGAGCATGACGATGCCGCCGGCTGTAATAGTCGAATTGCCACCAATCAGCGCACTTGTCGTCGGTACGACATTCACCGTCACGAAGCTCGTGCCGACCGCGCCGAGACCGATGGTGAGCGCGAAAACATCGCCCTTGGCATTGTGGCTCGAAAGCGCTTCCAGCGTCACGGTGCCGGTGGCATCGATGTTTGCGCCGCCAAGGATCGATGCTTCGATGTTGGTCTCGACATCGATGAGCGCAAAATTGAACGAGAGGCCGAGCGCACCGCCGGCGAGCGCAAAGGTCTCCGCCTTGGCGTCGACGGTCGAGTCCGCATGCACAGTGATCGCACCGACCGTGTCGGTCTGGCCGATCTGGCTGCCAGCTCCGATGGTCGCCAGAGACTCGATCGTGCTGTCGTCCGTGTCGCCGATATTGAGGTCGACATAGGAGGCGCCGGCCGCCACTGCGCCGACCTGTATGCCTGTCGTCGTGACGTCGAAGTCCTGCGTGTTCGAAGCGTTGACCGACAACAGGGCGGCATTATCCACCACGGTTCCATCGAGCAGGCGGGCCTGCACGCGGCTGGTATCGTTGATGACGATGACCGATGCGCCGAGGCCGACGAACCCGCCCTGGAAGGCGACGGTCGTCACATCGACCTCTTCGTCAAGCTCAGCCTCGACCTTGATCTGGTTGCCGGCGCTGAGGTTGCCGCCGGCCTTTGCCTTGACCTGTCCGGAGACGTTGAGCACGGTCACGGCTGCGCCGGCGCCGACGAGGCCCGCGGCAGCGTTGCCGATCAGAAGATCGACCTTCATGTTCTGGCGCGAGACAATCAGAATGTCATGGCCGGCCTCGACATCCGCACCGGCTTCGATCGTGGCGGTAGTACCGTGCTCCTCATTCGTCGGGATCAACGCGGCATCGAGGTCCGCGCCCGAGAAGAACGACGGGTCGTTCAGCCGGTCCGACGCACCCTGCATGTTGTCCCTGACACGGGAGTCCGCGGTGCGGGAGTTTCCGTCGCCGCTGAAACCGGTCATCTGGCCGGTCAGTTCGCCGACGCCGCCATCGGTCTTTTCGCCCGCATCGGCGGCCGCATTGTCGCCGCCGCCCGTGGTGGCATCGCCGGACGTGCCTTCCTTCTCGTTGGCGTAATCGTCCTTGAAATCCTGTCCGATCGACCAGACCGAGACCGACGCACCGAGGCCAACAACGCCGCCGACGCCGCTGAACGCGAAGCCCTTGAGGACCTGAATCGAGTCTGCACTGACAGCGACATCGTTGCGGGCCAGGATGTCAGCATTCGCGCCGATCGAGGCTGTGGTGTCGTTCTTGATGCTGCCGAAATCGATGCCACCACCGATGCCGACGAAGCCGACGGCAGCCGAGCCGGCAAAGGACGTGATGCGGACATCATTGGCGGCGTTGACATGAACGCCCTGCCCGAGGCCGACATTGCCCGGATGCAACTGATAGTCTGCAAAGCCCTGGTTGATCGCGGCACCCGCGCCGATGGCGGCCAAAGTGTCGGAATCGATGATTGTCACACTGACCGCACCGGCAATGCCGACATAGAGCCCGCCGGCGCCGGCAACGGCGATATGCGTAACGATTTCCGACGATTGCGCCTGGACGATCACGCCGTGCGCCTCACCGGAAAGCGTGGAGAAACCGGTTGGATCGCCGCCGCTGGTCGTGATCTGGCCGTCGAGCACGTTCGAGATACCCGCGCCGTTGGCGCGCGCGTCGATCGTCGCGTTTTCGCCGATCGTTGCCTCGGTATCCTTGGTGACGTTGACGACGCCAACGGAGCCAGCGGCACCACCGCCGGCGAGACCGATGGCGACCGCACCGGAAACGATGGTGAACTGCGAGTCGTCCGTGGCCATGACGGCGACATCGCCGCCGGCCTCAACCGTCGAATCCCCGATGCGCGCGAACGTATCGGCATCGAGCGATACAACCGAGACGCCGCCGGCGAGGCTGACGGCGCCGCTTACCGCAAGCCCGGCGGAGACGACGAGTACCTTTTCCTTCGCAGTAGCGATGACCGCTACATCATTGTTCGCGTCTACGAGCGTGTCGTCGCCAATAGTCGCCTTCGTTTTCGTCGTAATGACCGACACGTCGACTGCCGGAGCGGCCGCACCTGACCCACCGAAGGCCGCACCGGCGCCAACGCCGAGGTGGCTGAAGTCGCTGGCCGCAGCGACGAGGACAGACTGCGCTCCGTTGCCGCCACCGCTCATGTCCTGATTGATGCGGGCGCCTTCCCCGATCAGCGCGGTCGTCGTCGTGTTGAGTACGTTGACCGCCGCACCGACGGCGACACCGACGGACCCGCCGCCGCCAACGCTGATGGCCGCCGTTTCGATATCGTCCTTGGTGCTTGCCGAAACCGCCACGCCACGGAAGCCGCCATCAACGGCGGCCGTCGCCGTCCGCTGCTGGGTCAAGCCCGGATCGGTTGGGGTACCGTCATCGCTCTCATCCTGGTCGAGGTCATTAAACTGGCCGAGGCCGCCGCCGCCTTGCTTGACCGGCACGCCCGCTTCGAGACTGTCCTTACTGACCTGGCCATCGGTCTGCGGGTCATAGCCATCGCCCATGCTTTGCGATCCGGCAAAGCTGATGTCGAACCGGCCGGTGCGTGCAGCCACGCTGTGCTGGCCCTCGCCGGTCACGCGCGCGTCTTCACCGATGAACGATTCCGTCGTCTTGGTGACGACGGCCACACCGGCTGCGACACCGACGCCGGCGCTGCCGCCGACGGCAACGCCGCCGACGATCAGATCGAGCTCCGTTTCATCGACCGCCTGCACCAGCACGCTGCCAAGGGCGCGAACGTCGGTCAGGCCCGCATTGCCAATGCCGTCGATCGGATCGTCACCGATGAAGGCGCGAGTCTTCACGTCGAAGATGAACACATCCGCCGAGACCGTGATCGCGGCTGAGGAGGCCCCGCCGGCTGCGACCGAGAAGGAGCCGACGTCCTCGTTGCTGGTCGCTTCGACCTTGATGTTGCCATCGGCATCCATATCCATGCCGGAATCGATCGATGCCTGCGTGGTCTTGATCAATGTCGCGACATTGACGCCGGCGCCGACAGCGGCGCTGCCGCCGGAGGCGGCAAGCGATCCCGCAACCGTCAGGAGATCGGTCTCGCCATAGGCATAGACCGCAACACCCGGATCATTGGCGCCGGATTGAGCGGTGACTGCCGTGTTCGAGCCGATGCGTGCGATCGTCGTTTCCGTCAGCACCGTGACAGCGACAGAACCAGCCACGGCCGCGCTGCTGGTCGAAACGCCGCCAGCGGCTGCTATGGTGGTCACGTCCTCGGTCGAAATGGCCGAGACGTCGAGGCCTGCCGGGCCGCCGGTTTCAACGTCGGCGTGGCCGCGGATCTCGGCCTTCACATCGTCGATGTGAACGAAGACCGTGCCGCCGATGCCGATGCCGGCCCCCTGCCCGAAGGCGATGCCGCCGGCGAGCGCAAAGATCTTGGCGTCACCGGTTGCCTTGACGGAGACATTTCCGCCGGCATGAAGCTCGGATTTGTCGAGTGCTGTTCCCGTCTCGACATAGGCTTCAGTCGAGGTGTCGAGCACGACGACACCGACGGACGCGGCGACGCCCGAGCCGCTGAGGCTCAATCCGAAGGTGGCTGCAATCGAGGTGATGGTGTCGAATGAATCGGCGTTGACGAGGATATTGCCGGCAATGGCACCGAGATCCGCAGTTCCGCCGACCCAGGCGCTGGTATTGCGGATGATGACATTCACGTCGAGGCCGATGCCGACACCGGCATTGCTGCCGCCGGACAGTCCGATGCCGCCAGCACCACTGACCATAGTCAAGATGTCGGTCGCTTCGACGGTCACCCCGCCATTGCCGTCGAAGTCGGAGCCGTCATTGATGAAGGCATGCGTCTCCATGAAGACGACGTTGACGCTTGAGGAACCGCCCACCGCCGTTCCGTTGCTTGCCGCAACGCCAGCAGCAAAGCTGGTCACCGCCAGATTTCCGATGACAGGAATGCTCTCCGTAATCGGCAGCAGTTCGGCGTGGGCCGTGACACCAATCGCGCCGCTCGCCTCGGCATCGACGCCGGTCCCGACGTCGGCCTTGGTGTTGAGATCGTTGACGATATTGATGGAAACCGCGACGCCGACACCGGTGCCACCATTGAGGCTCAGCGCCGCGCCGCCGGCGATGCTCTGCATCTCGTTGACGCTGACCGCATTGATAGCGATCCCACCGGCGTTGGCGTCCAGATCGGCATTGTTGCCGATGATGGCACTCGAATTGACGTCGAGATAGTTGATCGCGACGGAGCCGCCGACGGCGGTGTTCTTCGAGACGGCGCCTGCCAGTGCCCGCGCCTGGAAGGTATTCCTTTCACCATTGGCCGTGACTGCCCGTACCTTGATTGAGCCGGCGGTAAGATCGGCGCCGGAATTGACCTGCGCGGTATTGTCGAGCAAGGCGATATTGAGGCCGACAGCGGCGGCAACGCCGGTATTGGCGCTCGTGTTGGTCGCCGTCGCCGTGCCGAGCGCACGCGCATCGGTGGTCATCGTCGCTTCGATTTCCATCGCGCCCGAAGACCCGATCACGACATTGCTTGCGATCGTCGTGGTGTTGTCGGCGTCGAGGAAGTTGACGGCGATTGTTGCGGCGACGCTGGTCCCGCCCTGTGTCGATTTACCCGTCTCATTCGTGCTCTTGCTATCGGCGGTGCCGAGACTGCTGCTGCCAGATTGGGTCGGCGCCTTCGAGCCGCCACTCTGGTTCTGCGCCATGTTCGTCTGGTTGCTGCTCTCCTGGTCGGAATTCGCCTTCGAGGTATCATTGCCCTTGGCGCTCGCCTTGGACTCTGCCTTCGTGTCGAAAGTCGACGTGGCGGTGACACTGACATTGTTGGCGCCGGAGAAGTTCCTGCCGACAAAGGCATCGTTGGTCACTTCGGCGATGTTTAAAGCGAGCGAAACGCCGACGCCGACATTGCTGCCGGCCGCTTCGCCGTCGCCGAGCGTGTGGATCGTGCTGGCATGGCTCGCCTGCGTGGCGAGATTGCCGGTCAGCGTGATCGCACCGCCAGCACCCGAACCGATATGTGCATCCGTGTCATTATCCACGTAGGCGACTGCAATTGCGCCACCGACGGCAGTGTTACCGGCTGCGCCCGCCTTTGCCGTGGTGGTGACCGTATCGTTCGAGGTGGCAAGTGACTGGAAGTTGCCGGTGTTGCCGCTGATCGTTTCGCCGTTTTCGATCCCGGCGAAGGTCGTGTTGAGCGAAATACCAAGCGCTATCGATGCGCCGACGCCAGTGCTTCCTGAGCCGCTGCCGGCACCATGGGCCGTCGCTTCTGTCGTCGATTTGGTTGTGTTGGTTGCCTGCAGGCTGACGTTGCCGCCAGTGAGCGCCACAGACGTCGTGGCGCCGCCGCCGTGATCGAGCCCAATCGTGCCGAGCGTATTGGTGGTTGCAACACTCAACGCAAACGAACCCGCCACACCGGTGTCGCCGCCGCTCGCACCTGACGTGGATTTCGCACCGAAATTGTGCTCGGCGTTGCCTCCGACCGTCTTCATCGTCGCCGAAGCGGTGAGGCCGTCGGCCGTGATGTGCGCGCCGGCGCCGACCGAAGCTTCGTTGCGCATGGTCGCGACGTTGATGGCAACGGCGACACCGACGCCGGTGCCACTGCTCGTGGTCGTCGCCTTGCCGTCGCCCGTGGCACTGGCATTCATGTTGTTGGAGGACTGGAGCTGAAGCGCTCCGGTGCCCGCACCTTGCCCCGCAATGATCGTGACACCATCACCGATCGAGGCGACGGCAAGCGACGAGGAGACGTTGAGGGCGAGCGCTGCGGCGACGCTTACCTGGCCCCCGCCGGTACCGCCCTGGCTCGTTGCGGATTTGTCACCCGTATTCGTCTTGCCCGATTTCTCGTTGGCAAGTTGCTTTTGTTTATTCTTCTGATCGTCAGTGGTGGTGTTGCCGCTGTCGCTTTCCTTATCCTTGTCCGCACCCGCGGCACTGGCTGTAGCCTCGGCCTTGCTCGCGCCATCGCCATGGGCTGAGAAGCTGACATTGCCATCCGCAGTGATGTTGCGGGCGGTGCTCGCAGTCGCGCTGTCATCGACGAACGCAAGCGCAATAGCGGCGCCGACCGCCGTATTCCCGGCGATTGCGTCGCCGAGTGCGGAAGTCGCGCTATCGCCATGGTGGGTCGCGGTCGCGGCGAAGGCGCCGTCAAGGTCGATAAGGCCTCCGGTGCCGAGCTTTGCCTCCGTCACATTGTCGGCAACAGTGATCGCGATGGCGCCGCCAACACCGGTACCATCTTCGGCTGTCGCGCCGGATTCCGCCGTCGTGGTGGTCTTGTGGCTACCGGTGGCGCTGAGCGTCAGGTCGTTGAGACCGGTGAGGACCACGGAATTTTCGACCTTGGCCGATGCCGTGTTGTCGGCTGCGTTGATGGCGAAGGAGGCTCCAACGCCGGTGCTGGCACTCTCGGCATCCGCCTCGGCAACCGCACTGCTTTCCGAAGTATTGGAGACCGTCAGCGAAGCGTCGTCGCTGCTGAGCGCGACGTTGGCGGAAGGCCGGATCGCCGATTCTGCGGTGGCATCCGACACGTTGAGCGCAAACGATCCGGCAACGCCGGTGTCGCCGCCGCTGGCGCCGGAGGTCGAATGCGCTTCGAAGACGTTCTTCTGGTCGCCGCCGACATTCTTCATGGTGGCAGACAGGATGACGCCACCGTCGGCGTTGACGACCGCACCGTTGCCGATGATCGCCCTGTTGCTCATGTCCACGACGTTGATCGCCACGGCGGCGCCGACCGCCGTGCCCGAGGTTTCGCTTTCGAGCGTCGCGCTGCCATCGGCGATGGCCGAGGCATCCATGTTGTTTTTCGCCTGCAGGCTCACACCGCCGGTTCCGGCGCCGTCGCCAGCCGTAACGGTGCGGCCAATGGCGATGCTGGCCAGCGCTTCGCTGTCGGAGATGTTGATCGCAAGGGCGGCCGCGACGCCGACATCGCCACCGCTGCCACCGCCGGTATTGGCGGTCTGGCTCGTGTTGTCGGCATCGCCGGATTTGCTGTTGGCGAAGTCTACCTCCTTCTGCTTCTGCTGATCGGCCTTGGTGTTGCCATCAGCGGATTCGTCGTTCTTGTCGGCGCCTTTGGCGCTGGCTTTCGCTTCCGCCTTGCTGGAACCATCGCCGAGCGCCGACAGGCTGACCGAACCGTCGGCGCGCAGATTCCGGTTCGTGGTCGAAATCGCGCGGTTGTCGACGAAGGCGAGCGCAATCGCGGCGCCGACCGCGGTCGAACCGATCGCCGTGCCGTCAGCCGTGGTCGTGCTCAGCCCATGATGGGTTGCCGTTGCCGAGAAATCACCGGTTATGTCGAGCTCGACATCGTCCGTCCCGAGCGAGGCGCGGGTGGTGTTGTCGATCACGTCGATCGCCACTGCGCCACCGATGCCGGTGCTGCCGCCGGTGCCGCCGGCTTCCGCCGTCGTCTCGGATTCATGGCTGCCGGTTGCCGAAAGCGTCACGTCGTCTGCGGCCGTGATCGTCGCACCGTTTTCGAGCTCCGCGATGGAATTGTTGTCGATGACGACAAGAGCCACCGAGCCGCCGATGCCGGTCTCGCCGGCTTCACCGAGATCATCGCCATTGGGGGTGGCGGCCGTCTCGGCGTGAGTGGTCGACGAGGCCGTGAGGCTGAGATCCGCGCCATTGAGATCGACCGTCGCACCGGCCTCGATCACGGCTTCGACGTCGGTCATGATGATGTTGATCGCGAGAGCCCCGGCGACATTGGTTTCGGCGCCGCCCGCACCGGCTTCCGCCGTCACGACAAAGCTGTCGCCGGCATTCAGCGTGGCATTGAGGTTGACGGCGCTCGCCGTCAGATCCGACGTTCCAGCGACATAAGCACGGGTGGTTACATCGGCGATGCCAAGCGCGACAGCCACGCCGACGCCGGTCCCGGCGCTGCCGGTAGCCGAACCGTCGGCGGCTGCCGTGACGCTCTCGGTGGAGGTCGCAGTCAAGGCAAGTGTGCTTGCGGAGACGAGGGTGGAACTATCGAGATAGGCTTCCGTCGTTGTCCGGTAATCGGAAACCGTGACGGCACCTGCAAAGGTGATGTCGCCGCCGCTGGTCGCCGCCTTGTCCGAGGTATTGCTGTCCTGGTTCGGGTCGGCGAGCCGCTTTTCGGATTCGCTCGTGCCATCGCCCTGGTTCGAACCACCGGCGCTGGAGATCGCGGTGGTGCTGACATTGCTGGTCAAAGTCGCGCTGAAGGCGGCGGAATCGGGCAAGTTACCGCCATTGGCGTTGAGCGACGAGTTGCCAGCCATATAGGCGCGCGTCGTCGCGTTCACTTCCGAAACGGCAACGCTCGCGCCCTTGGAGCCCGAGCCGCCATCCGCGGTTGTCGTCAGTGCCAGCTGGGTGTCGGCGGTCAGCGAAACGGCGCCGGATATGTTGAGGGCGCTGCCGCCCAGCACTTCTGTGATTGAATCGCTGAGAACAACCGTCACGGAAACCGCAGCATCCTTGGTCGTGTCGTTCTCGCTTGCATCGCCTTCGTCTGCCGCGGTCAGCGAAACGCTGACCGAACTGCCGGCCGTCAGGCTCGCGGCCGTCAACGTGCTGTTGTCAAATCTGATCCTCGCCTCCGGCAGAACGGTGACGATGACGCCTTCGAGCGGCCCTACCTCCGCGGTCGAAGCCGAAACGGTCGCATCCGCCGTCGCCGAGATCTGCACGGCGCCAGAGGCGGTGATGGTCGCGCCGCTGAGGTCGATGATCGCCTCGGGTGTCGCGAAATAGGCGCCGCCGGTGATTTTGCCGTCGTCTTCGGCGAGCGCCACAAGGGTGACCGTCGTCGCCGAAACACCACCTGAAACCGTGATCTTTTCGGCATGAAGCGCCAAGGCGCCGAATGTGTTCGTCCCCTCGATGAAGACTTCGTCCTTGCCGTCATCGCCAGCCGTATCGGCAGCGTTCTCGCCAAAAACAGTAAAGCTTGCAGCCCCTAGATTGACACCGGTAACCGTTAGGACATCCTTCGACAGCAGCGGGATCCCGAGGTCGGCGCCAAGTTTGATTGTCAGGCTGTTGGTGGGCTTGGCGAAGGTGACCTTCTCGAAGGTCGGGACAAGCGACAGCGACTCGAGCGTCAGAGTGCCGTCACCGTTATCCTTCAGCCTTGCTTCGTCGTCGAAATCGCTGGTCGCGATAATACGATCGGCGACGACCGTATTATCTGTGATCGGCTCCAGGCCATCGTAGCGCAGAACCTGACCATCGCGGGTGATCGTGCCGGACGCGGGACCGGTCGCAACGTAGGTGACGGAATGGAAGAAGCCGCCATCGAGAACGAGACTGTCGAAGCCGCCGGCACCACCGTCCATGACGCCGGTCAGACCGCCGCCAGCTGAAACGAAGAAGGTGTCCTTGTTGTCGGCAGAACCTCTGAGATTCTCAACCTCGACGAAGGACACCCCTGAAACGTTGCCGGAATTCAATCCGGTTATGTTCCAGTCGGTATCTTCCGGCGGTCCGATCACTGCGTCGCTGCCGGCCCCACCGCTCAGCAGGACCTTGCCCGAAACGGCGTTGTCGAAACCATTATGTACGAAGGTGTCGTCGCCGGCGCCGGTGTCGATCGTCAGCTTCAGATTGGGCGAAGCGAAGGTGTAGGACACCAGCGCGCCGCCATTGATGCTGTCAAGCGTCGAGAACCCGTCTCCCCGCGTGCCGGCATCGCTGAGACGCAGGGTCTGCCCCTCTCCCGTCATGTCGGCAAAGATCCGCTCCTGCGCGGTTGTCGCATCGGTCACGGTCGAAACGCCACCGATACCGATCCGATGGCTAATCTCGCCGTCTACGGCGGTAAACACACCGGAGCCTGCACCATCGACCGCGAACTCGACGAGATCGAACACGCCGCCGGTCAGCGAGAGCCTGTCGTCGCCGTCGCCGCCTTGAAAATCGATATCGAGCGCCTGAAGGAAATCCGTGCCAAAATCGATTGTCAGCGTGTCGTTCGCAGCAGTACCGGTCACCCGGATATAGTCGATTTCCGCGGCATTCCGCTGCGCAACGAGGAGGCTCGACCTGTTGTCGTAAACCTGGACCGCCTGGATCAGGTTGTCATAGCGCAGGCTGTAGTCAGCGCCGCTATCACCGACCATGTCCACCGCAAAGGGCATGATATCGGCAGACAACAGATAACGGGGCTCAAGCGTCTCGAGCGCGAGCCCGGTTAGATGGCTGGTTTCCGAGCGCGGTGTGAAGCTTCGTGCCTTCCTGCCACCGAACCACCGGAAAAGGCGTTCGATCATCGCCGTTTCCTGGGGAGGTGGCCCATCCTGTGCGGCTGACTTTCGGCGGAGGTGTCGGGAATTCTTGGAATCAAGCATCGACGACAGCGGCATGCCACCCTCCCGCGTTCAAAGCTGTAATGAAACCCCTATATTCGAATGTTAACAAACTCTAATGCGGAAAGACAAGCCGTAATCTTTCGTAGTCAATAAATCTTCATAATCCGCTAGATTTTTACTTAAACCGGAAAGCATATGACAACTGCGTTACAGAAATTTCATAATAGATCTGTCGCCATTAACGGATTGGTTTGACTGGATTTTATAGCTCCTACGAGCTAATTCGGCCGCCTCTTTTTGATGACCCAAAGTGATCAGAGGCCCGATCTGCTCAGCGCCGGTTCGCACGCCACATGACCGCCATTCGGGCGTCGATTAATCGCATAGCGTTTAACTGGCGATAATATTGCAATTAGTAATTGCATACAGATAGTCTACGATCGTTGCGATGCCTTGCCTGCCTCCGGGAACTCCGATCTGAAAACGAGCGGAACCAGACAGGGCGGACGGCGGCCGCTGTCGAGATCACGCGATTTTGCAAGCAGGCCGCCTCCCAAGAAGCCATGTTTGGCCGATAATCGAGCGATCGGAAACCGGAGGACGAGCTATGCGCCCTGGCTTCGCAGGTACGTTGCTGACCTTTTCGTTGCTCCTGTCGGAGCCGACTGCTCCCCATGCAGCCGACGTTACGCGTTCGGGCCAGCCTGTGTTTGACCGCGTCGTCGAACTGGTGGATGAGGAATTCTACGACACAACGGCTCTGGCCCGCTTCAACGCTGCTGCCCGGGCACAAATCGACGGGACGATGCACTCGATCGCGGCCGCGAGTTCGCCCAGCGACGTCGACGACGCGATCACATCGGTTCTTTCCAGCCTTCGGGTCTCGCATACCGGACGCTACAAGCCCGATACGATCGACTATTTCGAACTCTCCGACATATTCCGTTTCGCAATCCGGAATGACCTGCGCCGCCTCTTTCCGCCGGATGGCGAGGTCCGCTATCCCGGCATCGGCATGGTGACGGCCGTTGACGGTGATCGTCGCTTCGTTGCCGATGTCTACGATGGATCGGCGGCCGAGAAGGCCGGCCTGCTCGTTGGTGACGAGATCCTGTCGGTGGACGGGCTCCCCTACCGGGAAATCGGCTCTTTCGCCGATAAGGTAGGTCGAAGCGTCGAGATCCGGCTTCGACGCCATCGGGATGCCGCACCGATTTCGGCGAAAGTCCAGGTGGAGCGCTTGCGGCCGCTGCCGATGTTCGAGCGGGCGATCGACGAAAGCCTTGCACTCAGCGAACACGATGGCCACAAGATCGGTTACGTGCGGATGTGGACGCTCTCAACGCGCAATGGCCTCAATATTGTCGCGGAAGCCCTTGCGACCGGCCGCCTCAAGAACGCCGAGGGTGTTGTCGTTGACTTGCGCGGGCGCTGGGGTGGTGGCCCTGCCGATGCGGCGGAGCTTTTCGTTGGCGACACGCCGTCCTTCCGGTTGGTGCCGCGCCGCGGGCATGCGACACTCGCAAACTTCCGTTGGCGAAAGCCGGCGATCGCGCTGATCGACAAAGGCACGCGCAGCGGCCTGGAGCTCTTCGCCTACGCCCTCAGGCAGAATGCCACCCCGCTGGTCGGTGAACGGACGGCAGGCGCCCTGCTCGCAGGCCGCGCCTATGTGCTGCCAGACGACAGCCTCCTCGAACTTGCGGTTTCTGACGCCGTGATCGACCACGATCTGCGGCTTGAGGGGATCGGCATCAAGCCTGACCGGGTGGTGCCGTTTCCACTTGCCTATGCGGCGGGCAAGGATCCCCAACGCGAAGCGGCGATAGGCGAGATGGTTCGAATGCTCGAAGCAGGAACAATCGGGCACGCCGCGCCACCGCAAGAGCCTGCCGCGACCCGGTGAAGTTTGTGGCCACGCGTAAACATGGCCTCAATCGGTGGTGCCGCCCGCGAAAATCTCCTGCCCCAGCCTAACAACCTCCTCCAGAAAGAGATCCAGGTCCTTACGTTGCATTCGATGATTGTTGATTGCCACACGCAGGCAATGCTCACCGTGCACTGTCGTGTCGGAGATAACAGCAGTCCCCTCGTCTTGGAGCCGGAGCATAATTTCAGTGTTCAGCGCCTTCAGCTGTTCGGCCGCGGTCTCGATTGTGCGGAAACGGAAGCAGACGATAGTGTTGTTGGTCGGCGCCACGAGATCGAGTTGTGGCTGCGTTACATACCGCGAGAGTATGGCCTTAGACAAACGGGGATCTTAATTCGCTTTAAACGATACTGATATTGTTCGTAAATTACGAACAAATTGGATATTCTATAAAGTCATAATTGCAAATACTTTAGAAAAGCGCTATTTTGTACGTCATGAACGAGCAAAGAGCCAGCCGGTTAAAGAGCCTTCTCGCCTCGGTGCCTCCGGGCTTCTATGTGGACAGTAAATGGTTGTCAGCCCAGGGTATACGCCGATCGTCCGTCGCCGACTATGTAGGCGCCGGATGGCTGCGTCATGTCGCCCACGGCCTCTATCAGCGCCCTGGCACCGGGCCTATTGGCGAGCGGGACTGGCGCGTCCTCGCTCTCTCTGTGCAGACGTTGATGGGGCATCCGGTACATGTCGGGGGCATGACGGCTCTTCAGCAAATGGGCTATCGGCACTATCTGTCCTTCGGCGCGGCGGAGCAAGTCTATCTCTATGCGCCCCGCTTTCCTTCATGGCTCGATCAAGCACTGCTCGATGCCCCGCTCCACCTGCGCAAGACAAGTTTGTTCGCCGATGCCGGCCACGGTCTTGACGGCGTCGGCGACAAAGGCTCGGCCGGTGACGCGCCGCGTGAATGGTGGGACTGGACGCTGCGCCTGTCGTCGCCGGAGCGTGCGATCCTCGAAGCCCTCGATGAACTGCCGGATGGAGAAAGCTTTCATTCCATCGACATGGTCTTCCAGAGCCTCGTCTCCCTGCGGCCCCGCCGCCTGATGATGCTGCTCACCGCCTGCCGCTCCGTGAAGGTCAAACGCCTGTTCTTCGTTTATGCGGACCGGCACCGCCATGCCTGGTTCAAGCATTTGGATCGCGACAGCCTAGACCTTGGCGCCGGTGACCGCTCACTGGTCAAAGGCGGGCGGCTCCACCCTACCTATCGCATAACGCTGCCCCAGGACCTCATGACCGACAACGAAGGATCTACCCATGGCAGCTGACATCTACGAACAACAGGTGCAATTGCTCGTAAACGCACTGCCGTTCATCGCCGAGGAACGCTGCTGGAAGTTTCCCCTCGAGCTGTGGCCCTAAGGCAGTTCGCGTGTGCCGACAACGACCGTTGCGGTGGAGCGCAATTCGACTTTCCCCGCCCGGATCGACTGCCGGGCAAGATCCAGAACCTCAGCCTTGATACGCTCCCGTGTTGCAATATCCGCCTGGCCCAACCCCGCGACCACGGGTGCGGCGATTTCGGTCATGAAGGTCCAATAGTCTTCGGGCGTGTCGTGAACCATCGTGGTCGTGACCTCTTCCTCGCGGACGTCTCGCAGGCCCGCGTCAGTAAAGACGGCAGTCATCAGGCCCTCGGGCGCACAGCGGAACAGGCCGGGGGCTCCCGCCGGTGGTTTCGGCATTTCCACGTGGCGCGCAATGGTCGACATGATCGTCGTTGCCCAGATGTTCTTGTCAGGCGAGGCCCAGACGGCGGCACAAACACGTGCACCCGGTTTCGCGACCCGCTTCAATTGTTCGGCTGCTGCCGCAACATCAGGGAAAAACATGAAGCCAAACCGGCAAAGAACAGCGTCGAACGTCGCGTCCGCGAAAGGCAATGCGCCGGCGTCGCAGATCCTGGTTTCAAAATTCGTCAGACCGCGGTTCCTGGCGTTTTCGCTCGCCACCTGAAGCATGCGCTCGGATAGATCCGTGACGGTGACGCGCCCGTTCGGGATCGAGGCGGCGACGGTCAGTCCCGGCTCGCCTGTCCCGGCAGCGACGTCAAGCACCTGATCGCCGTCTTTGATCGCTGCTTGGCGGATCATCGCCTGGCCGAAGGGGGCCAGCCAGCCGAGAACGAGAGCGTCCCATTTCTTCCAGCCGGCGGAAAAGCGGTCCCAGGTTTCTCTTTGCTGATCGCGGATTTGATCGAGATGCGCGGACATACAGGTTCCTCCCTTGGCGCCGTTTTTCGACGTCGTCTGGCGAAACTATGAACCCGCTTTCGAATGGTACAAATCAATTTTGCGCCGGGATACGAGGGCCTTTGTGACCGCGGTTACATGTGAGCTTAGACAATCCGCTCTAGGGTGAGAGCGTAAGGCACGCTATATTCCAATTAAAGATACCGGGAAGGAGAGATTCGCACCGATGTCGAACCGGACGAACGTCAAGAATAGCGGCCGGATAGAGCCCAGCGACGAACAATCCCTCGGTGATCAATTGCGGATGATGCATCGGGCTTTCATGGCCTCGCCGCTACGCAACAAGATCATTTGGCTCAGCATAACCATCGTCGTTGTTATCGTTGTGACAGCCTTCGGCCAGATCATCCTCAATCGATGGTACAAACCGTTCTACGACACGCTCGAGCGACGCGACCTGCCCGCCTTTCTTCATCAGTTGGTCGTCTTCGCCCAGATCGCTGGCGTGCTTCTCGTCCTCAACGTCCTGCAAACCTGGCTCGGACAGGTCATCAAGCTGCGGCTGCGCGAGGGCTTGACGGACGATCTCATAACCGAATGGATGCGCCCCTCGCGCGCGTTTCGTCTGGCGAACGCCGGCGCAATCGGCATCAACCCGGATCAACGTATCCATGAGGATGCACGCCACCTGACCGATCTGTCAGCCGGGCTTTCAATCGGCCTTTTCCAATCGGGTATTTTGCTGGTGAGCTTCATCGGCGTGTTGTGGTCGCTGTCCGACGGCTTCGTCTTTCATGTCTCTGGCTACGCCTTCGCCATTCCCGGCTATATGGTCTGGGCCGCCATTCTCTATGCAGGCACGGCCTCGTGGCTAAGCTGGCTGGTCGGCCGTCCGCTGGTGGCGCTGAACGGTGAACACTATGCCCGCGAGGCGGCGCTGCGCTTCTCGCTGATGCGCGTTAACGAGCATATCGAGGCGGTGTCTCTGTCTTCAGGCGAGGCCAATGAAAAGAAGCGCTTGCAGCGCGATCTCGCCTCGGTGCTCGAGATCAGCTACGGCCTGTTGCGCGCGGTGACACGCCTGACCTGGGTGACGGGCGGTTATGGCTGGATCACGGTCGTTGCCCCGATCGTCATTGCGGCGCCGGTTTACTTTGCCGGCGACCTGAGCTTCGGCGGGCTGATGATGGCGGTTGGGGCCTTCAACCAGGTGCATGCGTCATTGCGCTGGTTCGTCGACAACATCGGCGCGATCGCCGACTGGCGTGCCACGCTGCTACGCGTTGCCGCCTTCCGTTCCGCATTGCTGATGACCGACGAAAGGCACGAGGGCGACAAACGTATCGAATTCAAGACGTCGGAAACGTCGCAGATGAGCTTCGACAATATCGAAATCGTCTCGCCGACGGGCTGCATCACGCTGCGGGAGCAGAGCGTGACAATCGATCCGGGCGAACGGGTGCTTGTCACCGGTGCGCCCGAGGTGGAGAAGGCGCCGTTCTTCCGGGCGATTGCTGGCCTTTGGCCCTGGGGTCACGGCCGCATTGCACTGCCGGTCGATGATGGCCTCGCCTTCGTTCCGAAGTCACCTTACTTCCCGCCCGGGACCCTGGGCGAAGTTCTCGCCTACCCCGGTCCAACTGATAGCTACAGCAAGGGTGAACTTGCAGCGGTACTCTCCAAGGTCGGGCTTGGTCGCCTCAGCGGCCGCCTTGACCAGGATGCGCGAAAGCAGATGAACCTTAGCGAAGCGGAACAGCGCCTTTTGGCGATTGCCCGGCTCAGCCTACACAAGCCGCGGTGGCTGATCATAGACGAGGCGCTCGACACGCTTGAGGACGACGCCTACCAGCGCGTTCTGAAGTTCATGGATGAAGAGCTCAAAGGTGTCGCCATCGTCAATATCGGACGCACCGAACGCGGCAACGACTTCTTCACCCGCGTGCTGCACCTCGACAAGAACCCGGCAGGCAATATGCTACGGCGACTGCAGCCAAGGAGCCTTCAGCCCGCCGATCCGCAATTGGTGGATTGAAGCAAGCGAGCCATTCGCAAGCGCCAGTAACACATTGAGGAAAATAGAAAACAGCGCATTCGTCGAATGCGCGGTTTGACCTTATCTTGCGTAAGTTTCCTTAGCGCGCCCGCAGCTTCATATGGCGGTTCACGTCCTTGTAGAGCAGATAGCGGAACTTGCCCGGACCACCAGCGTAGCAGGCCTGCGGGCAGAAGGCGCGAAGCCACATGTAGTCGCCGGCCTCGACCTCGACCCAATCCTGATTGAGCCGGTAGACCGCCTTGCCTTCGAGCACGTAAAGGCCATGCTCCATGACGTGTGTCTCGGCGAAGGGAATGATCGCGCCGGGCTCGAACGTGACGATTGTCATGTGCATGTCGTGGCGCAGGTCCGCCGGATCGACGAAGCGCGTCGTCGCCCACTTGCCGTCGGTGCCAGGCATCGGCGACGGGGTGATTTCGGCTTCATTGGTGAAGATGGCTTCAGGCACAGGCAAGCCATCGACATACTCATAGGCCTTGCGCACCCAATGGAAGCGAACCGGCGCTTCGCTTCCATTGCGAACGGTCCAGTTGCTCGCCGGCGGAATGAAGGCGAAGCCGCCCGGCTGCATCTTGTGCGCCTTGCCGTCGAGCGTAACGGTCAGTTCGCCTTCGACGACGAAGATCGCGCCCTCGGCTCCCTCGTCCAGTTCGGGCTTGTCGCTGCCACCGCCCGGAGCGATTTCCATGATATATTGTGAAAATGTTTCAGCAAAACCGGAGAGCGGTCGCGACAATATCCACAGCCGGGTCTTGTCCCAGAACGGCAGATAGCTGGTGACGATATCCATCATCGTCCCCTTTGGAATCACGGCATAGGCTTCGGTGAAGACCGCGCGATCCGAAAGGAGTTGGGTTTGCGGCGGGTTGCCGCCATGCGGCGCATAGTAACTACGGTTGGTCATATCTTCCTTCAGTCTGCTGGCAGGCACCGCCTCCTCTTATCAGCGGTGCAATTGGTTCGTTTGAGCGTCAAAGCAAGGCGGTGCGAAGATCGCGGGGCTGATCCTTCTCCTCGTCCAGATCCAGTTCCGCTTCCACATGGTTCAGGTGTTCGGCCATTCCCTTGATCGCGCTCGCGACATCGCGCGCTGCGATGTGTTCGACTACGGCCAGATGTTCGTCCGGCCCGCAATTGTGAAGGTGGTTCGAACGGTACATCGCGGTGATCAAGGATGTACGGGAGACAAGGTCGCGCAGAATGCCGAAGAGAAAGGCCGAGCCCGAGAGTTCCGCGAGCAAAAGGTGAAAACCGCCCGAAAGCCGAACGATATCAGAGAGATTGCCGGATCGGCCGGCGATGCGCTCTTCCTCGATATGGCCTCGCAACCGGACGATATCCTTGGGGTTGGCGCGTTCACACAAGCGCTCGACGACGCGCTGCTCGATGGCCCGGCGGGCAACGAAGACATCGCGCGCCTCATCGACGGAGGGCTCGGAGACGAAGGCACCCCGGTTCGGCATGATCGTCACCAGGCCATCGCGCTCCAGCGCGGTCAGTGCCTGTCGGATGCGGGCTCTGCTGACGGAGAATATCTCGGCAAGTTGCTCTTCTTTCAGCCGCGTTCCCGGCCGTAACCGCCGCTCTGCAATCGCAAGCCAGATCTTCTCGCAAATGATCGCCGTCGGAGCACCGGCGGCTTCGTCCGCGTTGTACATGAAATCTCCCTTAGCCGTTCGCTTACTCTCGCCGTGCGGCGCTCAAAGTCAATTCCATCAGCTGCAGTTAGATATTGACTACAAAATTGTAGACAATATTGTGTACCGCAACTTGATGTGCAATGGCAACTGCTTAAACACGACCGCGCAACCGGCCCGAAGCCGGGGCGTGGTGCCACTTGAGAGCCCCGATGGACCTTAATTTCACTGAACTGCCGGACCAGGAGAGGGGCGTGATGCGCACTCTGGACATCACGGCCGACGCCTGCCTCGCAACCGTCCTCCGGAAAACGAGCTGATCCATGCGTCTCCTGCTCATCAACCCGAATTCCACTCGCTCCATGACCGAACAGGCGCATCGCAGTGCGGAGCGCGTCGCAGCACCTCATACCTTACTGGAGTCCATTAACCCTACGTCAAGCCCGGCCAGCATTGAAGGGCATGCCGACGAAGCCATGGCCGTACCGGCGATGCTCGCAGAGGTTCGTAAGGGTGAGATGCGCGGCATCGACGCCTATGTCATCGCCTGCTTCGATGACCCGGGCCTTGGTGCTGCGCGTGAGATCGCCCGTGGTCCCGTCATCGGCATCTGTCAGGCGGCCGTGCAAGTGGCGATGAACATCGCGACCCGCTTTACGATCATCACCACCCTTCCCCGTTCCGTGCCAATCATCGAGGATCTGGCTGACGCCTATGGTGCCGGGCATTGCTGCCGCAAGGTCCGTTCGGTGGACATGCCGGTGCTGGCGCTGGAAGAGGACCTCGCCCATACCGAGGAGATGCTGGTGCAGGAGATCCTCAAGGCGCGGCAGGAAGATGGTGCTGAAGCAATCATTCTCGGCTGCGCTGGCATGTCAGAGCTCTGCGACCGCCTGAAGGCGCGCACCGGCATGCCTGTCATCGACGGCGTGACCGCTGCGGTGAAGCTCGCCGAAGCCCTGGTCGGCGGCGGCTACGCCACCTCAAAGGTCGGCGCCTATGACTATCCCCGTGCCAAGGAAAACCCGGCCTGCAGGCTGGCTGACGTCGCCGGCTAAATTTCGAGCCTTAACGGACCACCGGAAGGCGGCACCCCGTCCGGTAGCTCTCGCGCTGGTGCCGATTGGCTAGATCAGCGCATCAAGGCGTCAAGCTGCTCCTGCAGCGTCGCCACCTTCTGCTCGAGCGCTTCCAGTCGTTCCTCGAGGGCGGATAGCGCCGAGCCACTCGGAGCCGAAGACATCGCCACCCTCTCAGCAGCCGGCTGCTCGACTTCACCGCACAGCAGATGCGCGAAGCGGTCTTCGCGCTGGCCGGCGCCTCGGTTCAATTGAACGATCAGTGGCGGCCGGCGGCCCATCATCAGATCGAGATTGTCCTTCAGCTCCTCGATCGAGGAGAACCGCGCCATGCGCTCGCTGCGTGCCCAGAGCTCGTAAGCGGTCTGCGGACCGCGAAGAAGCAGAAGACCCAGCATGACGATCTGCGGCGAGGTCAGCGAGAAGCGGTTGGCTACCAGATGCTCGTAGCGCTCGACCCTGGACGCAAACGCCTGGCGGACCAACCCCTTCTGCGCCAGCGACGAGAGCGCGCGGTGGACATCCACCTGTTCGATCGCCATGACGGGATCGCGGGCCGTCTTCTGGTTGGCGGCCGCATGTGCCGAATTGAGCGTCAGCGGGTAGACGTCGGGCGTCGTTTCCTTCTTTTCGATCAGGCAGCCGAGAATGCGGGCTTCAACGGCATTAAGGACGGGGAAATCGGTGTCGGAGGTCGTGTTCATAAGCCAACTCTTCAAATCAACGCATTCGGTCCCAACCGAGCCCCCAAAACGGAGTACTGCCCGGCTTTCGGCCCCTACCCTAACGTGAGTGTCGAAGCCCGGAAATGGTCATCGGTCTATTTCGTTGAATTCCGGTTAGCACCGTAGCATTCGCCTGACGACAGGGATGCGAAACGCGTTCGTTCGCAATACGGTTTGCCTGAACATCGGCCCAAAAAAAGAGGCTCCGCGACTGGCACGACACGGAGCCCAAGGCTTCAGGGAACTAGATGTGTCAGGCCGCGTGGGTCGCCTTCGCCGTCTCTTCGATGCGGTGGCAGGCGGCACGCGAACCGTCGGCGAAATTGCGCATTTCCGGCCGCTCACTCTTGCAGCGCTGGTCCGCAAAGGGGCAGCGTGGATGGAACGTGCAGCCGGACGGCGGATTGAGCGGGCTCGGCACCTCGCTGGCAGCGATGCTTCGTCCACGCTTCGGATGTGTGATGTCCGGGATCGTCTCCAGCAGCAGTTGCGTGTAGGGATGCCGTGGATTGGCAAAGAGCGTCTCCGTGTCCGCCTCTTCGACGATGCGCCCGAGATACATCACCGCGATACGGTCCGACATGTGGCGCACCACGCTCATGTCGTGGCTGATGAAGAGATAGGTCAGCCCCATCTCGTCCTGCAGCTTGCGCATGAGGTTCAGGATCTGGGCCTGGACCGACACGTCGAGTGCAGAGGTCGGCTCATCGCAAACGAGGAACTCCGGCTCGCCGGCAAGCGCCCGCGCAATCGATATGCGCTGGCGCTGCCCACCGGAGAATTCGTGCGGAAACTTGGTTCCGTCCGAAGGCGCGAGGCCGACGATCGTCAGCAGTTCGCCGACACGCTCCATGATCTCCGCTTCCGAATTGCGAAGCTTCAGCTCGCGTAGCGGCTCGGCGATGATGTTGCGCACGCGCCAGCGCGGGTTGAGGCTGGCATAGGGATCCTGGAAGATCATCTGCGCCGCAAGCGGTTGCCCGTTCTTGCCGGGCGCAAACCGTACCTCGCCTTGGCTCGCCCGGTAGAGACCGGTGACAAGCCGCGCGACCGTCGACTTGCCGCAGCCGGATTCACCGACGAGGCTCAGACAGCCGCCCATCGGCACGCTGAAACTGATGTCGTCCACCGCCCGCACGAACTGCTGCGGCTTGCGCTCGATCACCCGGTTGAGCCAGGGCGCGGAAACATCGAAATTGCAGGTCAGGTCGTTGACCGTCAGGGCATCACTCATAGAACTCCTCCTGCATTGAGCCAGCATGCGGCGACGCCGGAGCCGACCGGGGCCGGCTCGGGACGATCCTTGCGGCAGCGCGGCCCCGCCTCCGGGCAACGCGGATTGAAGGCGCAGCCGGTCGGGATTGCGTTCAGCCGCGGCATCGAACCGTCGATCTGGTTCAGGCGCTCGACGCGACGGCCGAGTGCCGGGATCGAGCCCATCAGACCGCGGGTATAGGGATGACGCGCATTCTTCAGCACGTCGCCGACCGGACCGATCTCAACCAGCCGTCCGGCATACATGACCGCGACACGGTCGGCGGTCTCTGCGATGACGCCCATGTCGTGGGTGACCAGCATGACCGCGGTTCCATGATCGTCGCAAAGCCGGCGGAGCAGCGAGGTGATCTGCGCCTGGATCGAGACGTCGAGTGCCGTCGTTGGCTCGTCTGCAATGATCAGCTTCGGCTCGGCGGCGAGCGCGAGCGCAATGACGACGCGCTGGCGCATGCCGCCCGAGAACTGATGCGGGTAATGATCATAGCGCGCTTCAGGCGCCGGAATGCCGACCTCCTTCAGAAGCTGGATGGCGCGCGCCTTGGCGTCGGCCTTGGAGAGCTTCAGGTGGAGGCGGATTGTTTCGACGAGCTGCGCGCCAATGGTGAAGAGCGGGTTGAGCGAGGTCAGTGGATCCTGGAAGATCGCGCCGATCTGGCGGCCACGCACGTTCTGCATCTCCTTGTCGCCGAGCTGGTCGATGCGGCGGCCGGCGAGCCAGACCTCTCCGCCGGAGATACGGCCGGGCGGCTCCAGCAGTCCCTGGACCGCAAGGCCGGTCATCGACTTGCCGGCGCCGGATTCGCCGACGACGCCGAGGATCTCGCCCGGGCGAATGCTGAGCGAAACGTCTGACAGTGCCGAAACCGTGCCATGGCGGCCGGGGAATTCGACACAGAGGCCGCGAACGTCAAGCACGGCCGATGAAGCAGTTTCCGTCATCGCGGGACCTCCAGAGGGTAGCTCGGCGGGAAGATCTCGCTGACCGGCGGGTGACCGAAGCTTCTTTCGGGATATTTGGCGATCAGACCATCGAACTGCGCCTGCGCCTTTTCGCGCGCCTCGTTCATATCGAAGCCTGCCACTTCGCCGTCACGCATCGACAGACGGCCATCGACGAAGACCGCCTTGGTGACGCGTCCCGAACCGCCGACCACCAGCGTGGTGATCGGATCGACCGCCGGTGCCATGTGGTGGTCCATGAGATCGAAGACGGCGATGTCGGCGCGAGCACCCGCTTCCAGGCGGCCGAGATCCGACCGGCCGAGGGACTTGGCGCCGCCAAGTGTCGCGGCGTCGAAGAGATCGGCACAGCTGACGGCGCCCGGATCGTTTTCGACCACGCGGCAGGTGATCAGGCCGACCAGAAGGTTCATCAGCATGTCCGGCGGTGTCGTGTCGGTGCCCATGGCGATGTTGACGCCGCGGGCCTTGACGGAGCGGAACGAGTTCAGCGTGCTGCCGCCGCGAGCCGAAACCAGCGGGCAATGGACGATGCTGACGCCGTTTTCGGCATAAAGACGCAGATCGTTATCGGTCGCCTGAGTAGCATGCGGCGCAATCAGCCGGTCGCTGAGGAAGCCGAAGCTTGCCAACCACTCCGGCGCCGTCTTGTCGTGCAAGCGGCGAACGGTATCGACTTCCATGGTGCCCTGTGCGGCATGCAGGCGGATCGGACAATCAAGGTCGCGCGCCGCGTCGGCAGTGCGGATCAGAAGCTTCTCGGTGCAGGTTTCCACCCGGTCCGGAGCCAGCAAACCCTTGACCAGGCCACCGTGGCGCCCTTCATGCTCACGGATGAAGCCGATGGCATCCTCGAGGCCCCTCAGGCCCCTTGCTTCGTCGAAGATCGCTTCTAGCTGGCCAGGCGCCGTCACCATCATGCCGCCGGCGCGATAGGCCGGGCTCAGATAGACGCGCAGACCCAGATCGCCGGCCGCGTCGGAAGCGGCGGCGAACTCCGCGACGGTCTCGCCCCACTCGCGGTAGAAAAGCGAGGCGATCGGGGCTGCCGTGGTGATGCCGTTCAGGAGAAGCTGGGCGAAGGCAAAGCGCTTCTGGAACGCCAGTTCCTCCTGCGTGTACATCTCATAGGGCCCGCGCTCGATATAGGAGCGCGGCCAGACGCGACCCTTGGCCCAACCGGGCTGATGGTCGATCGAAAGGATCGTCGTGTCGAGATCCGAGAGCGCATCGAGGTCGATCAGGCCGGGGCTGATCATCGCCGCCCCGAGATCGACCCGCCGGGCTACCTCGCCTTCGAAGCGTGGCCCGACATAGAGCAGCGTGCCGCCTTCGATGACGACCTCACCGTTCGGGATCAGCCGGTGCGAACCGTCCCGGTGACCGAGCACCCATTGCGCCGTCAAAAGCGTGCGTCCCTCGGGACGTTGGCCAAGTGTCAGATCCTTGATGGTGTTCATGGGATTGCTACCTCCGCAATGCCGTTTCGAGCGACGACACGTCCGCGCTTGACGACCAGCGGCCGCGGCGCAACGTCGACGACGGCATGGGCCAGCGTCTCGCCGGTGAGCAGGGTGAAATCGGCGTCGCAGCCGACATCCAGGCCGTATCCCCTAATGTCCATGACCTCGGCGCCCCCCTTGGAGCAGACATGCAGCGCATGTTCGAGATCGACGTCACGGCGCAGGCCATTCTTCATGCCAAGGATGCGGGCGCGATCCATCATGTCGGGTTGCCCCCACGGACCCCAGGTGTCGCGGATGCCGTCGCAGCCGGCCGCGACCTTAACGCCGGCGTCCTTCAAACGGAGGATCGACGGCACGGTCGAAGACGGTGAGCCGGTCGTGACGATGCGGATATCGAGCTCGGCAATCTGTTCGATCAGGCCGGCGACGCGCAGGTAATCCGGTGCTCCGAGCGCGAAGGCGTGACTGATCGCCACCTTGCCCTGCATGCCGAGCGCGCGGATGCGCTCGAACATCATCTCCATGCTGAAGGCACCGAGTTCGCCCTGCTCGTGCAGGTGAATATCGATCGGCTTGGCATGTTTGTCGGCAAGGCCGAAGATCGCGTCAAGGTGTCCCTTCGGGTCCCGGTCGATGCCGCAGGGATCAATGCCACCAAGGACTTCGGCGCCCTTGCTCAGAGCCTGGTCGAGGAGCTCGACCGTGCCCGGACGGGTAAGGAGGCCCGACTGCGGGAAGGCAACGATCTCGATGTCTATGATGCCTTCAAGCGCCTTGCGGGTCTCGACGATGCCTTCCATCAGCCTGAGGCCATGGGTCGTGTCGATGTCGACGTGGCTGCGGATGTGGCTTGCGCCGTTGGCCGCGAGCATGATTGCCTGGCGCATGGACTGGCGGTGCGGCTCGATGCCGATTTCAAGCCGCTGCTCGCGCTCGAAGTCGATGCGTTCGCGCAGCGTCGCAGACTTGGCATTGACATGCCAGGGCATGCCCCAGACCGACTTGTCGAGATGCGTATGGGCTTCGACGAGACCAGAGATCACGATATGGCCGTTGCCGTCCTCGGTTGCTACGCCTTCAGCGGAAAGTCCTTTGCCGAAGGCCGCGATCTTGCCGTCGCGCACGAGGATGTCGTTCGCTTCGCCGGCGTTGGGCCTGACGTTACGGATCAGGAGATTGGACATCATTCACCTCAATTTCGGATTGAGCGCATCGCGCAGCCAGTCACCGAGCAGGTTGACGGAGACCACGAGAAGGCAAAGCTGGACGACGGGGAAGAGCACGACCCACCATACGCCCGAAAACAGGAACTGGTTGCCGAGGCGGATGAGCGTTCCAAGGCTCGGCTGGCTCGGCGGCATGCCGATACCGAGGAAGGAAAGCGTCGCCTCCGTCAGGATCGCCATGCCGAAGTTCAAGGTCGCCGCGACCAGGATCGGTGTCAGCGTGTTCGGCAGGATGTGCTTCAGCATGATGCGCCGCGCCGGCGTTTTCAAAAGGCGCGCGGCCTGGACATACTCCTTGCCGCGCTCGACGATCGTCTGGGCACGGACGGTACGGGCATATTGCACCCAGGCGCTGAGCGTAATCGCCAGTACCAGCACGGCAGCAGAACCGACGTCCCTGAGTTCCGGCGGTAGCATCTGACGGGCGACAGCACTGACGAGGATCGCGATCAGGATCGTCGGGATCGACAGGAGCACGTCGCCGATGCGCATCAGCAGATTGTCGATGAAGCGCCCGAAGTAGCCCGCGACGAGGCCTAGGCTCAAACCCACGGCCAATGAAAGGACGACCGAGGCGACGCCGATCAGGATCGAGATGCGCGAGCCATAGAGAATGGCCGAAAGCATGTCGCGGCCTTGGGTGTCGGTGCCGAGCACGTAAGGCCATTGGCCGTCGGCCTCCCAGATCGGCGGCAGCTCGGAATTCCAGAGCTCAAGCTGGGCCGGATCGAAGGGATTTTGCGGCGCAATCAGCGGCGCGGAAAAGGCGGTTACGATCAGGAAGGTGAGGATGACCGCGCCGATGATCGCCGACGGCTTGTGGATGAAGGACCACCACAGGTCGCTCTGGCGCCAGCGGGCAAGCCGCGAGGGCCGGCGTGGCGGTGTGGTTTGCTGGACGTGATCTGTCATGGCAGCGACCTCAGCGTGTGGCGTCGCGCAACCGCGGATCGATGACCGCATAGGCGATATCGACGAGCGTATTGAGCGTGACGAAGATGAAGGAGACGATGCAGAGATACCCCGCCATGACAGGCATATCGAGGAAGGTCACCGCCTGGATGAACAGCATGCCCATGCCCGGCCACTGGAAGACGGTCTCGGTAATCAGCGCGAAGGCGATCAGCGAGCCGAAGTTCATCGCCGTCATGGTGACGACGGGCATCAGACAGTTGCGGAGTGCATGGCGGAAATAGATCCGCCAGCGCGGCACGCCGCGGGCACGTGCGAATTTGACGAAGTCCGAGCGCAGCACTTCCATCATCTCGGCGCGGACGAGACGCATGACCAGTGTGATCTGGTAAAGCGCGAGCGCGAGGGAGGGCAACAGCAGCGAAGCCCGACCCGAGGCTGTCAGCAAACCGGTGCTCCACCAGCCAAGCTGCACCACGTCGCCGCGGCCGAAGGCGGGCACGAGGCCAAGCGTTACGGCAAAGACGAGGATCAAGAGGATGCCGACGACGAAGCTCGGCAACGAGACGCCGATGATACTGACGAATTGAAGCCCCTCCGAGTACCATCGGCCTCGGTGGATCGCGGTGATGACGCCAAGCGGAATACCGATCAAGAGCGACAGGACGGTTGCGACCAGCGCTAGCTCCATCGTCGCCGGGAAGCGTTCGGCAATGAGCTTCATCACGTCCTGGCCGTTGCGGTAGCTGATTCCGAAATCGCCCTGTGCAGCGTTGACGACGAACCGTCCGAACTGGGTCACGAACGAATCGTTGAGCCCGAGCTTTTCGCGCAGCTCGATGCGGTCGGCCTGCGACATCTGCTCGTTGGCCATCAATTCAACCGGATCGCCGGCGAAGCGGAAGATCAGGAAGGCAAGCAGCGCAACGGCGAGCATGACCAGCACGGCATTGGCCAGTCGCTTGATGAGAAAGACAATCATTGGGTTTCTCGCTGAATGAGAAAGCCCGGCAGAGCGAACTCTGCCGGGGCAAGGAAACTCAATCGCCGATGCGCGTCAGCCAGTGGCGCGGCTTGTTGTCGGCGCGAATGGTGACGTCCGTGACGTTCTTGGACATCGCCCAGGCCATCGGCTGCTGGTGCAGCGGGATCATGATGACCTCGTCCTTGGCGAACTTCAGCGCGTCGGTTTCGATCGCCAGACGCTTGTCGTGATCCATCTCGACCGCGGCTTTCTTCACCATGGCGTCGAGTTCCGGATAGGACCAGCCGCCGTAGTTGGCGACGCCGGCGGCACCTTCGCGGGTCGAGAGAACCTGAACCAGGATCGAATAAGCATCGAGGGTTGGCTCGTTGGCCCAGCCGATCATGTAGGCGTCGGACTTGCCGCCGGCGCGCTTCGGCGCCTGAACCGCACGCGGGCCGATGTCGAGGGTCGGCTTGAGACCGACGCGCGACAGCATCGAAACCAGGGCGCTGCAGACGTCTTCCTCGTTGACGCTCTCGTCGTTCATGCAGACGAACGTGAACTCCTTGCCGACGGCGCCCGCTTCTTCGAGCAGCTTCTTGGAGAGTTCCGGATCGTAAGCGGTCGGCACGTCGAGCTCGGCGCTGTAGCCGGGGATTTCAGGCGCGACCATAGTGCCGGCGACATGCGACTTGCCGCGCATCACGCGCTTGAAGATGAGCTGGCGGTCGATCGCATGGTCGATCGCCTGGCGTACCTTGATGTTGTTGAAGAAGTTTTCGCGACCGTCGGCGAAGGTGTCGTGGCGGTTGAAGACCATGTGCACGGTGCGCAGGTCGGTGCGCTCGACGAGCTTGATGTCCGGCGAACTCTTCAAGCGCTCGAGATCCTGCACGGGCGCGCCGTCTGTCAGGTCGATTTCTCCCGAAAGCAGCGCTGCGACGCGGGTGGCGGCCGAGGTGATCGGCATGAATTCGATGCGGTCGAGATTGTGCTTGGGCGTATCCCACCAGCCGTCGTTCTTGATGAGAACCGTCTTGCTGTCTGGAACGCGGGATTCGACCTTGAACGGGCCGGTACCGTTGGTGTTGTAGGTGGCGTAGCCTTCGACCTTGGCGCCGACGTCGGTCGGCAGCTCGTACTTGTTGTCGACCAGCCAGTCCTTGTCGAACATGAAGATGTTGGTCATGTCGTTGAGGAACAGCGGGTTCGGCGAATTCACTTCGATGTCGACCGTGTAGTCGTCGACCTTGGTGGTCGAGACATAGGCCGGAATGTTGCCACGCAGCGGCGAGGTCGGGTGGCTGACGCGGGCCATGGAGGCAACGACGTCGTCAGCGGTGAAATCGGCACCGTTCTGGAACTTCACGCCCTTACGCAGATGGAAGCGCCAGACCTTGTCCTTCACCATCTCCCAGCTGGTAGCCAGCGCCGGCTCGACCTTGAACTCCGGCGTATAGCGCGTCAGGCCCTCATAGACGTGGTTGAGGAAGGCCAGGTTCGAGGTGCTGCCGTAGGAATAGGGGTCGAGCGAGAAAATATCCCGCGGGCTTCCCCAGCGCAGCGTTTCGGCGGATGCCGAGGATGCGAGGACGGTAAATGCCAACCCCGCGAGGAGATGCTTTCTCAGTTTCATGTCGTTCCCTCTGTTTTCTCGTCAGTCGCCCTGTGCCGGCGCTCTCGCCCACTCGTGAGCAAGCCACCCTAGATTTGAAGCTGTTGGCGACAATGTCAACTATTTTGTCGACAATTTTGTATGCATAAATGTTTAAAGTGGCATACAGTGTAAAAAGTGGGGATCGGTTCCCCGAACAAACTGGCTGAAAGACAGTGGTCGAACAGCAACTAAGAGGCGAATAAAATCCGTCGAAACGCCTGAAACGGCACGCCCGCCGATATCTTTCGACACCGACGGGCGAATGCGATTTGTCAGATTGCTCGGTGCTTGGGCGCGTCAGCTCTCGCGGAACGCGCGGTTGACCTGATCCATCAGCGGCTTGACGAAATAGGAGGCAACGCTGCGCGCACCGGTGGTAATGAATGTCTCGACCGGCATGCCTGGCATCAGCGACACATTGCCGAGCCTTTGGATCTCCTCGGGCGAGATCGCGACGCGCGCGACGTAATAGCTCGCACCAGTCCGCTGGTCGACGGTGACGTCGGCGGAGACACGCTCCACAGCACCATTGATCTCCGGCGTCGTCTTCTGGCTGAAGGCGGAAAAGCGCAGGATGGCGCGCTGGCCGGAATAGATCTGGTCGATATCCTGCGGCGCGACCTTGGCCTCCACCACCAACTTACCGATGTCAGGAACGATCATCATGATCTGTTCGCCGGGCGCGACGACGCCACCCACCGTGTGGACCGAGAGCTGATGCACAATCCCGTTCTGGGGCGCCACGATGTCGACCCGTTTCAACTGGTCTTCGGCCGCCACCTTGCGCTCGACGTACTCGCCGATACGGGCATCCATTTCGCGGAGATCACTGCCGACCTCTTCCGCCCATTGCTCGTCGACCTGGATGATCTGCAGGGCCGTCTCGGCGATCTTTTCATGCACGCCGGCGATCCCGGCGGTGAGGCGGCCAATCTCACCGTCGATGTCGGTTGCCTGGCGTTCCAGCGTGCTGACGCGGCTTTTCTCCAATAGGCCCATGTCATGCAGGAAGACGTAGCGCTCGAGTTCGTCCTTGATCAGCACCCGCTCCCGCTCGCTTGCCGCGCGCTCCGCCTCCATGCCGCGGATTTCGTCGTTCAGCTGCTGCACGCGCCGTTCGAGCTGGCGCTTCTTGCTGTCGCGCACGTCGCGCCGGTTTTGATAGAGCAGTTCCTCCGCGTGCATCATAGCTGCGATCTCCGGCTCACTGCCGCGTGCAAGCAGGGTCTCGGGAAAAGCCACGCGCTCACGACGGTCGCGCTCGCCTTCGAGCCTTGCCTTTCGCGCCGAGAACTGGTCGAGGCTCTTCAAGATGATCGCAAGATTGGCTTTCGTCATCGTCGCATCGAGACGCATGACCACGTCGCCGGCTCGGACCCGATCGCCGTCACGAACCATGAGCTCGCTGACGACGCCGCCCATCGGGTGCTGTACCTTCTTCAGGCTGCTTTCGACAACAACCGAACCCTGCGCAATCACGGCGCCAACGATTTCAGTTCCGATGGCCCAGCCGCCGAAAAGCCCAACGAGCGTGGCAAAGCCGAGCGCCCCGACGATCAAATGCGTGCGGATCGAGCGCCGCAGTGTCTGCCAATCGTCCATGTCCATCATGCCTTTGCTGCTTCTACTGTTTGCACGACCTTGAGCGCACCAGGATTGCCCGGCGCCTGCCTCAAGACCTTCGAGAGAACCTCATCCTTCGGCCCGAAGGCCTGCTGTTTGCCGGCGGCCAGCATCAGCACCTTGTCGACCGCAATCAGCGCGCTCGGGCGATGGGCGATGACGATGGCGATGCCGCCGCGCTCCCGGATACCGAGGATTGCCGCGGTCAGCGCCTCCTCCCCTTCGGAATCGAGATTGGAGTTCGGCTCGTCGAGAATGACAAGGAACGGATCGCGATAGAGCGCCCGCGCCAGTGCGATGCGCTGTTTCTGGCCGGCGGAAAGCGCGCGGCCATTTTCGCCGACTTCCGTCGAATAACCATCCGGCAGGCTGACGATCAGGTCGTGAACCCGCGCCGCACGCGCTGCTGCGATCACATCCTCGGCTTGAGCGTCGGGCTCGAAGGAAGCAATGTTCTCGGCGATCGTGCCGTCAAGCAGCTCGATCGCCTGCGGCATGTAGCCGATATGGCGGGCAAGGGCAGCGACCGGCCATTGATCGGGCGTGGCGCCATCGAGCCGGATGGCGCCACGCGCCGGCTTCCAGATGCCGACCAGAATGCGCGCCAGCGAACTCTTGCCCGAACCACTGGCGCCGATAACACCGAGGCCGGTTCCGGCTTCCAGCGAGAACACGATGTCCTGAAGTACGGTTTCACTGGTTTCCGGGGGAACCGCCGTGATGCGCTCGACGGAAAGCATCGCCTTCGGCGCTGGCAGGTCCATGCGGCCCGCCGTTTCCGGCAGCAATGACAGCGTCTTCTGCAGACGCACCCGGCTCTGGCGAGCAGCGATGAAGCCTTTCCAGTTGGCGATAGCGAGATCGACCGGGGCAAGGGCGCGCGCCGAGAGTATCGAGCCGGCGATGATGATGCCGGGCGTCGCCTGTTGGTTGATCACCAGCCAGGCGCCGACGGCGAGAATGCCGGACTGCAGCAGCATGCGCAGCACCTTGCTGAAAACGCTGAAACCGGAGGCGATATCGCTTGCTCGGCGTTGCTCGCGGGTAAAGGCGCGGTTTTCGTCCTGCCAGCGGCGACGCAGATGCGGCGCCATCCCGAGAACCGAGATCACGTCCGCGTTCCGCCGCGCACTTTCGGCCATGCGGCTGCGCTTGGAAGAATGCTTGGCGGCTTCCTCGACGGGTCGTTTGGAGACAAGCTCGGTCAGCAGCGTGATGGCTGCAAGCACGATTGCCCCGCCGAGTGCCGTGACTCCGAGCCAGAAATGGAAGGCGAAGCAGATGGCAATGTAGAACGGCAGCCAGGGCAGATCGAAGAGCGCCGTCGGGCCGCTGCCGGAGAGAAAAGAGCGGATGGTGTCGAGATCGCGCAACGGCTGGGCATATCGTGCGATCATCGGCGCTTGAAGCTGCAGGCCGAGGATCGCATCGTAGACGCGTGGCGAAATTGCCAGATCGAGACGATCGGCAATGCGCACCAGGAGACGCCCGCGCAGGGCATCGAAGAGCCCTTGGAAGGCATAGAGGACCGCGACGATGGCAAGCAGAGCCGCAAGCGTCGGCAGGCTTCGGCTCGGCAGCACCCGGTCATAGACCTCCATCATGAACAGAGAGCCCGTGAGATAGAGGATGTTGACGACGGCGCTGAGCAGGCCGATGCCGACGAAGGCGTGCATGCATCCGGCAAAGACACCTTTGAATTGATTGGCATTTCGGGTCGAAGAAAGGTTGTGCATGGTCCGTGGTCCGTTGAGATCGCGGCGGTAGCAGTCAGCCATCACAGGGAAATGACAGGGATGTGGGTGAGAGGGGCGAGCACGGTGCCCGCCCCTCGTCTTTCATCAGGCGAAGCGGAAATCGTCGATGACGAAGTTCTCCGTCTTGACGCCGTTGAAGGTGATAGACGAGCCGTCGTTAAGCGCGATGTGTGCGCCGTTCTCACCGTCGGTGACGGCGCCCGAGGACATCAGTGCCTGGTAGTCGGCAAAGAGGTCCTTGGAGAGCACGACCACGTCGCCGCCTTGAGCACCGGCATCAAAGTCGAGCACGACATCGCGGCCATCGCCAGCAGCGAAGACGAAGGTGTCGTTGCCCGCACCGCCCGTCAGCACGTCATTACCCGTGCCGCCGTTGAGGGTATCGTTGCCGGTACCGCCGTTCAGCTGGTCATTGCCGGCGCTGCCGTTCAGCGCATCGTTGCCGGCGCCGCCCATCAGCACGTCGTTTCCGGCGCCCCCCTCGACGACGTCATTGCCGTCACCCGCCACAACCCGGTCGTTGCCAGCACCGGCGTCGACCATGTCGTTACCTTCACCGGCAAGCACCGTGTCGTTGCCGTTGCCGGCCTCGATCATGTCCTTGCGGTCGGTGGCGACCAGTGTGTCGTTGCCATCGGAGCCTTCGACGACATTGTACTCGGTGTAGCCATCGACCCGGATCGTCGCCGTACCGGACGACTCTCCCCCTTGAGCGTCACGCACGGTGTAGGTGACGGTGACGAGCGCGTTCTGCTCGTCTTCGAGAGCCACGAAGGCCGAGGACGGGTCGGCGACCAGCTTGCCGTCAACGATGGAGAAGGCAGCAGCGGCTTGAGCGTTCGTCAGAGCGATGCCGGCAACCGCCGTGACCGCGAACCCGACGAGCGTCAGGCGATCGCCCTCGATGTCGGTGTCGTTGGCAACGAGATCGAAGCTCCCGGTCTCGTTTTCGGCGACCACTCCGGTATCGACAACAGCAACCGGTGCGTCATTGACCGGCTTCACCGTGACGCTGACCGTGCTCTCGGTGCTGCCGCCCTTGCCGTCGGACACGACGACCGTGAAGCTGTCGGAACCGTTGACATTGGCGTTCGGACGATAAGTCCAGGTACCGGTTGCGACGTCGAGCTGCACCTGGCCGTTGGCAGGCCCGGCACCAGCCTTGACCGCATAGCTCAACGCATCGCCGTCCACATCCGCAGCGACGATCTGGCCGTTGACCGGCATGTCCTCATTGGTCTCGACCGCGACCGGCGATGCCGTCGGGGCATCGTTGACCGGCTTGACCGTGAAGGACGCACCCGCCTCGCTCGAACCACCGCGACCGTCGGAGATCTGGTAGCGGAACGAAGCCTCGCCGTTGAAGTTGCCGGCAGGCGTGAAGCGGATGCCCCCCTCAACGAGGACGGCCGTACCGCCAGCGACCGAGGTGACGCCGGTCACCGTCAGGCTGTCGAGATCCGCATCGGTGTCGTTGCCGATAAGGCTCGAGAACGGGACGAGGAACGATGCCGCATCCTCGTCAACGGGAGCCAGCGTGTCGGCCAAAGCGACCGGGCCGCGGTTGACAAGGCCATTAGCGATCGCCGCACGGTTCAAGACCGTGCCGTCGGCAAAGGTCACGAGCTCGACGCCACCGCCTGCAAGCTGGCCCTTCAGGGTCAGCTTTTCGCCATTGGCGAACTCGACCTCGACGGCTTCACCGTATTTGTGCAGCACGGCTTCGCCGCGGGCGATGTCGTGCAGGACGAGAACGTCCCGATCGCCTGGCATCGTCGCCGTTTCCACAATTTCGTCCGAGCCTTCACCGCGTCCGTAAACATAGGTGTCGGAACCGTCGCCGCCGATCAGCACGTCGTTGCCGGCTCCACCTTCGATGACGTCGTCGCCGAGACCACCGGCGATCATGTCGGCGTCGTCGCCGCCCATCAGGACGTCGGAACCCTTGCCGCCGACGAGCGCGTCACGCCCGGCGCCGCCAAGCAGCGTATCGTCGCCATCGCCACCGTCGAGACGGTCGTTGCCACCATTGCCGAGCAGCGTGTCGTTGCCGCCGAGACCATAGATCGTCTCATCAGCATCGGTACCGGCGAGCACGTCACGGGCATTGGTGCCGTTGACGATCTGGCCGCCTTCGAGACCCGACTTCAGATCGACGACCGTGAGGTTGTCGAAGGTAAGACCGGCATTGCCCCAGGAATAAAGGCCGAAGGTGCCGGCATCGAGGCCGCGGTCGCCGACCGGATAGGCAAACAGCGCCTCGTCATTGAGGAACGCGGTGATTTTGTCACCGACGACTTCGACCCGAAGCTTCATCGCTTGGCCCGGTTCGTACTTGCCCGGAACCTGTGCGAGGATTTCCTCAACTCCGTTCTTCATCCGAATGAGGTTGAAGATGCTGCCGGCGCCGTTGCCCGGGTTGCGGTCAAGAATGCCGTCAGCATCGAGTTCGAGTTTGTAGTAGTTTTTGTTGTCCTTGTAGCGGAACAGGAAGCCGAGGCCGTCCTTGTCCGGCGTCTGGATCGTCGCCTCGACCGCATAGTCGGTCCAGGCAAGGGCCGCAGGATCCTTGAACAGCGCATAGGTGCCGAGACGCAGCACGTTGACGCCGTCGCCGAGCGGGCTCCAGCCGCGCTTCCAGTAGTCGGCAGCGGTGGCACCCGACCAGGTGAGCTCACGGCTCTGCAGGTCGGTCGTCTGAATGAGCTTGCCATTGTTCACCAGCCATTCCGACGACTTGCCGTTCGGGCCGATGCCGCCGAACTCACCCTCATCGATGATGTTGAAGCGAGAGAGAGCGTTAGCGTTCGAGAAGTCCTCGGAAACGAGGATCTTCGTGCGGTCGACGACGGTGACGTCGATGCGGTCGGTCGAGACCGAACCATCCACAGCAGTCACCTTGAGCAGGAGCTTGTTGACACCCGCGTCGAGATTGACGTTGGCCGTCTTGCCGGTGGCGACAACATTGCCGGCGAGGTCGGTCCAGACATAGTCGGCGAGCTGCTTCGGACCGAAGGAGCCGGAAGCGTCGAGCACGACCGAAGCCTTGCCGTCGCCGTCGATGTCATAGGTCCGCTGGTCGATGCCGGCCTTGGCGGTGGTGTCGGCCTTAGTGACGACGATATCGTCGAAGACGGAGGTGCGCTGGCCACTGGAATAGAGACCGACGGTGCCGCCCTGCAGCGGCTGGGTCGCATCGACGACTGGACCGGCGAAGACGTTCCTGTCGCCGAGGAAGACGTTGATCGCATTGCCGGTCACGCCAACGGTCAGCGGGATTTCCATATTGTAGGGCGAGCCCTCGTTGACAGAGGCGATGATCGTCTCGACGCCGTTTGCGACCTTCACCAACTGGCGGCGGTTGGTTTCGCCGTCGAGGGTGAAGCGGTAGTGGTTGTTGGTGTCCTTATAGTAGAAGAGAACGCCGATCGTGTCGTTGTCGAGCTGCGTCAGCGACGCCTCGAAAACGTAGTCCTTCCAGCTGGCCGAGCCTTCGCCGATGAAGACGAACTTGTTGCGGGCCGCATCGCTCTGGTCGAAGAGCGCTGCCTCCGGGGCGGCGAGGCCTGCCGTGCCAGTCGGCCGGGAGAAGACGGTGCCCTTCAGGAGAAAGTTGCCGGTGTTGCCGTTGGCAGCACCGATCTCGGTCGCCCAGCCATTGGCATTGCCGTCGTTGAAGGTTTCGACCAGAAGCGTCCGGTCGCCGCGCACAATTACGTCAACCGTGTCACTGGTCTTGACGCCATTGACGTCGGTGGTGGTCAGCGTCAGCTTGTGCTTGCCAAGCGCAAGATCGGCCTTGGCTTCCTTGCCTTCGGCGACGACGTCGCCGTTTTCATCCGTCCAGACCCAGCTCTTGACGTTCGCCGGCAGCAGCGACTTCGCGCCGGACAGCGAAACGTTCGCCGAGGATGCGCCGGTTGCGGCATCAGCGAGGATGTCGTCGCCCGCTTCCGCCATTGCGCGCGCCTTGCCGCCGCTGACGTCGATGTTTTCGAAGACTTCCTGATGGCCCCGGTAATAGCCGGTCAGGCCGTCGCGATCGAGTTCCGGCTTGGAGCGGAAACCGTCAAGATAGTCGTCGAAGCCGGTGAAGTAGGTCTCGGTCGAGACGCGGTTGTTGTCCGGGTCGATGGTGATCAGGCGGATCGCGCCGTTGCCGCCATTGTTTCCCTTCGCCTCATTGCCGTTGCCGGTGATCTCGCGCGAGACGCCGTTCTGGTAGTTGACCAGGAACTGGAAGACCGGCTCGCCATACTGGTTGTAGCTGATGTCGGTTTCAGCGCCATCGCCGAAGATGTGACCGGAGAAGGTCATCACGATGTTGGGGTAACGGGAAAGCAGTTCGCGCGAAACATACTCGCCGTCGTTGGCGCCGCGCTGGTCGGTGCGCATGCCGTAGTCGTAGCCGGCACCTTCGTCGTAGAGCGGCAGGGCCAGATTGTCCTGGCGGCCTGCATAGCTCGTCAGCGAATGGGTCGCGAGCATCACGCGGTAGTCGGGATGGGCCTCGATCACATCTCCGGCCCAGCGGATCACGTCGTCGCGCGGGCCGAATTCGAGCGAGATCGACAGCCACTTGGTGCCGTCCGGGGCAGTGAAGGTACTGTAGGTGTTGCGGGCGCTCATCAGCTCCTGGTCATAGGCGCCGCCGAACGTTCCTGGGTTGGTGGCCTTCTGCTTGTCCGGCGAGAAGCGCTGGTCGAGATAGATCGACGTATGGTCGGCAGCGCTGCCGCCGTTCGCCTGGTCGTGATTGCCCGGCAGAAGCGCATAGGGGATCTTGCCATCGAGCTTGCGAAGCGCTGCCTCGGCGATATCCCACTGACCCGAGAGGTTGTTCTGGGTGATGTCGCCGACATGCGTCATGAAGACGATGTTGTGGCCCTGGCGGTTGTCGACTAGCCATTGGGTCATGTCGCCGAAGAAATGCTTGAGCCCGTCGTTCGAGGTGTAGTCCTGGGTGTCCGGGAAAACCGCGATCGTATAGGCGTTCGCACCGGCGACGCGGACGCGGAAGTCGTCGATCACCGCGTTGCCGGCAGCATCGGTCGCGGTGACGCGGATGTCGGAATGGCCGAGGGCGGCGAAGTCGAGCACCAGCTTGTTGCCGTCGACGAGAACCGCCTTCAGCACTTCGCCCTTGGTGTTCTGCACAGTGTAAGTCAGGTTTTCACCGGAGAAATGCTGCGACAGATCGATCGTCACGTCGCCGGCGTCCGGTGTCACCATCATGTCCTTGATGGCGAGGGTCTTGGTGACCGAACCCGGGTTCGGCGTCGTCGTATCCTGGCCGACAGCCGGGATGCCGGCAGTTGCCGGGGTCGTGGTGGTCACCGTGGTGCCCTTGCCGCTGAGGCTGCCCTGGCCGAAGGTCGGCGTCGTCGAGCCTTCACCAAAACGGAATTCCGTGCCGTTCGACAGCAACGCGTCGGGCTTCAATGCGTCCGGAACGATGCCTTCGGGCTTGGCCTTGCCGAGGGCGGAGAGCTCGTCACCGCTCAAGACCTTTTCGATGAACAGGAAGTTGCTGAGATAGCCCGAGGAGGTTTCGCCGTCGTCGTCGGCAAAGATCAGGAAGCCCTTGGCCTTGTCGATGGTGAAGCGGGCGGCGAGCGAGCCGGTCATCTTCTGTTCGGCCGCGAACTCGCCATTGATATACTTCTTCATCGAGACGCCGCCGCTGGCGTCCTTTTCGATCGTCAGGCCGATGCGGTTCCAGGCATCGAGCTTGGCAGCGCCGCGATAGTCGCTGTTGATGCCGAGGCCGAAGCTGTCCCCGCCGACCTTGCCGAAGATGTCGCCGTCCGATGCGTTGGTCGCATCGGTCTGCAGGAAGGGGATCCAGCCGCTGGAACCTGCGGATGGGAAGTAGACGTCATAGACGAGGCTATAGGACGAGACCGTGCCGGTGCCGCCCGGCGATACCAGGATACCCTGCTGTTGCGACAGGCGCGGGATGTTCAGAAGCCAATCGGAAGACGATTGGATTGGCGTTGCAAGCGAGTTGGGGGAGGAAGTCATGTCGGCTTTCTCTCTAAGGTGAACGGGATCGGCTCTGGGCCGTGCGTCACCGTTAGCGAGGTCGCTTACCGGCCAGATGACAGTTGCTTAACAAAGCGTAAAACGGCCATAGCGTTTTCCCATGCCTGCCATCGGTTTTGTCCGTGGGCCATCCTGATCAGCGTGCAAAACATGAGCGGATGTCACGTGACTGTCAGCTTTGCCGACAATGATGTGCGGCGCCGCCAGGTGGCGGCAATCACAGGCGGCAGAACGGACCATATGTCGATCACTCAGTTGAGAGCCTTTCATATCGTCGCGCAATCCGGCGGGTTTTCTCAGGCCGCGCGCGACATGGCGATCAGCCAGTCCACCCTCTCGTCCCATGTCCGCGAACTCGAGGCCCATTGCGGTCTCAACCTCTTTGAGCGGAAGCCACGCGGTGTCAGCCTCAGTGCCGACGGCGAGCGCCTGTTCGAAATCACCTCGCGCCTGTTCACGGCCGAGAAGGAGGCGAATGCATTCCTTCGCGGCGAAGCGGGCTCGAATGGCGGGCATTTGCGCGTCGCGGCCGACGGCCCGATCCTGGCTTTGCCGATCCTGTCGCGGCTAAAAGTCGACCGGCCGAAACTGACCTTCTCGCTCGCGGTCGACAATTCCGCCCGCGTCATCGACCAGATCCTCGACTACCGGGCCGATGTTGCGATCACCGCGCAGACTCCTGACGATCCGCGCCTTTATGGTGTTCATTTCCTCAGCATGCGGATCGGGCTATGCGTACCCGTCGGCCATCCGCTTGCCGAGCGCGACGGCGTGAAGATGAGGGAGCTGGAGGGCATGTCCTTCGTCATGCGTGAAAGGGGGTCACGCACACGCGAGATCTTCGAAAGGAACCTCGCCGAACACGGCACCACCGTGCAGCAGATCGTCGAGATCTCGTCGCGCGAAGGGGTGCGCGAAGCGATCGCCAACGGTGTCGGCTGCGGCGTCGTCGCCGACCTCGAATTCGGCCACGATGCCCGTCTCGCCTACGTGCCGATCGACGACGCCCGCGAACTCATCGACGAATATGCCATCTGCCTTGCCGAGCGCCGGCACCTGCCGCTGATCCGCGGATTTATCGATGAAGCGGGCCGATTGCGGCCGGACGACAGCGAGGCGGTCTTCGCGACGCCGCTGCCGGGCGCTTTTCCCGACACGCGCGATCGCAAAACGACCCGGCCGACCACACAATAGTGACGGTCAGCGCACTTGGATCGCGCGATTTCCCGGAATTGCTCGAGCGCTATGCCGCCCCGCCAAAGCCGGTGAGGAAGGACGTCAAGTTGTCCGACAACGCATCGCAGAGATAACCGCCTTCCTGCACGATCGCGGTCGGAAGGCCGAGGCCCGCGATCGCCTCACCAATCCGGGCAAAGCCCGGCGTAGAGACCGAGAGACCCCCGAAAGGATCGCCTTCGAAGGCATCCAGGCCGAGCGCGACAACCAGCGCGTCCGGCGCGTAAGCGCGGATGCGGCGGAAGGCGACGTCGAGCGCGGCGAGAAACTCTGCATCGCCGGATTTGCGTTCGAGCGGCAGGTTGAGGTTGTAGCCAAGGCCCGGCCCCTCGCCGCGCTCGTCCGCATGGCCCCAGAAGAACGGGTAGAAACGTACCGGGTCTGCATGGATCGAGATCGTGAGCACATCGGCGCGCTGGTAGAAGATGCCTTGCGTGCCGTTGCCATGGTGCAGATCGATGTCGAGGATCACCACGCGGGCGGAACTTGAAAGGAAGCGCTGCGCGGCGACCGCCGAATTGTTGACGAAGCAGAAGCCGCCGGCGACGTCGGCAAAGGCATGGTGGCCCGGCGGCCGGCAGAGCGCATAGGCCGCCCGGTCGCCCGCCATGACCGCATCGGCGGCATCAACAGCGCTCCAGGCGCTCCAGCACACGCTCTCCCAGGTTTCGCCCGAGATCGGACACGCGGTATCGGCCATGTGGTAGCCGGCCTGGCCAACGGCGGACGCCGGGTAGCGACCGTTACGAACTAGCGGATGAATGTTCGGGATAACCTCCTCCGAAGCCTCGGCAATGCGCTGCCAGCGCGCATAGATATGCTCGAGGAAGTCGAGATATTCTGGCGTGTGCACCGCGGCGATCGGGCCGAGCCCTTGGTCGCGCGGGCGCAGGATTTCGCAGCCGGCGGCTCGGGCACCGGTGAGCAGGCGCTCGACCCGTTCCGGCTGCTCCGGATTGGGCTGCGGTGCGCCACTCGACAGAAAGGCCTTTGGGTTGTGGCGCTTCTGTTCGGCTGCATAGAAGGCTTTCATCTCGTCTCCGTCCTCAATCGTTTTCGTCGGCAAGCGCCCGGAAGGCGTCGCCATAGGCGGCATGTTCGCGATCTGCTTTCTGCCAGGTGATGCCGAGCCGTTCGTAGAAACGCTGGGCGGCTAAATTTTCGGCGTCGACTGCGAGGCGCAGATAGTCGCCGCCCCTTGCCTTCGACCAGCTTGCTGCTTCGCGCAGCAGCCGCTCGCCGACGCCCTGCCCGCGCAGGCGTTCGTCGACATAGAGGTCCTGGACGAAAACGCCGGGCCGGCCGCGCCAGGTGGAAAAGATCGGAAAATAGAGGCAAAGGCCGACCAATTCTCCGCCGACTTCCGCGACGAAGCTGCCGAAGGCGGCCTCAGACCCGAAACCGCATCGGCGAAAATCCTCGGCCGTGCTCGTGATCTTGGTTTCCATGCCAAGTCCGCGCCCCATGGCAAGGATCGCCCGATGCATCGCCTCGGCTTCCTCCGGCCGTCCGGCGCGGATCGTCACATCCAAGGCATCATCCACTTTCGTCATCGCGTATCTTCCCTCATTCCATGGCTCGCGCTGTGGCGCCCTGAGTGCCACTAGAACGCGACGTTGTTTCCACCCTTCAGTCCCAGAAGGTCGCGTGCCTCGGCTGGCGTGGCAACCTCAAGCGACAATGCCTCCAGAACCGTGCGAATGCGATGAACCTGCTCGGCATTGCTTACCGCAAGCGTCCCGCGCCCGTTGTAGAGGCTGTCTTCGAGACCAACGCGGACGTTTCCGCCCATGGCGGCGGCCATGGTGATCATCGGCATCTGATGGCGGCCGGCGGCCAGTACCGAGAAGCTGTAGTCGTCACCGAAGAGCTTGTCGGCGATGCGTTTCATGTGCGTCAGGTTCTCAGGGTCGGCGCCAATGCCTCCAAGCACGCCGAAGACGAACTGGATGAAGAGGTGCCCGGACACCAGGCCGCGATCGCGGAAATGCGCCAGCGAATAGAGGTGGCCGACATCATAACACTCGAACTCGAAGCGCGTGCCGCAGCCCTGGCCGAGCCGTGTCAGGATGAGTTCCATGTCGGCGAAGGTGTTCTTGAAAATCGAACTGCGTGTTGCTTCCAGAAGCTGCGGTTCCCATTCGTGCTTCCACTCCGTCGGCTTGTCGAGGGCCGGAAACAAAGCGAAGTTCATCGAGCCCATGTTCAGCGAACACATTTCCGGTTCGGCTTGCAGCGAAGCCGCAAGCCGATCTTCCAGCGCCATCAGCGACGAACCGCCGGTGGAGATGTTTATTACCGCATCGGTCGACTGCTTGATGCGTGGCAGGAACTGCATGAACAGCGCCGGATCGGCCGACGGGCGGCCATCCTCAGGGTTTCGCGCATGCAGATGCAGGATTGAGGCACCGGCTTCGGCCGCCGCGATCGCCTCAGAGGCGATCTGGTCAGGCGTGATCGGCAGGTAAGGCGACATGGTCGGCGTATGCACCGATCCCGTCACCGCGCAGGTGATGATCACTCTGCGCGATGTTTTGGACTTCGTCATGGTCAAGCCCTCAGCGGTTGACGGGAAGGTTGAGTTCTTCGGCGAGCACTTCGAGTACGTCGCCAAGGATGGCGACGATCTCGCCGATCTGCTCACGGGTGATGATCATCGGCGGGCAGACGAGGAAATGGTCGCCCTCCACACCGCCGCGCGTACGCCGTGAATAGATGATCAGGCCGCGCTCATAGGCGAGATCGACCATGCGCTGGTGCGCGTTGAGTTCCTTCGGCAACGGTTTCATGGTTTCGCGATCGGAGACGAACTCGGCCGCCAGCAGCAGTCCCTTGCCGCGCACGTCGCCAATGAAGGGGAAGCGGTTGGAAAGCGCCAAGAGTTCAGCCTTCAGCGCCTCGCCCATGACGGCGGCATTATCGATCAGGCCAAGCCGATCGATTTCGTCGAGAACGGCGAGACCAGCGGCACAGGCGAGCGGATTTCCTGCATAGGTGAAGCCGTGCTGAAACCCACCGGCGTCGAGCACCGGCTGAACGATCCGCGACGGTGCGGCCATGGCGCCAAGGGGGCAGTAGCCCGAAGCAAAGCCCTTCGACAGGGCGATCAGATCCGGGCGGCAATTCCAGTGGTCGCCGCCGAGGAATTTTCCGGTGCGGCCAGCACCACTCATCACCTCGTCATGGATCAGTAGGATGCCGTACTTGTCGCAGATCTCGCGAATGCGCGGATAGTAACTGTCGGGTGCCACGAGCGCGCCGGTGGAAGCGCCGCCGATCGGCTCCATGATGAAAGCGAGCACGCTCTGCGGGCCTTCCGCCTGGATCTGCTCCTCCAGCATGTCGGCATATTTGATGCCGCGCTGCTCCATCGTCAGGTTGTCCCGATCGAGATAGGCGGTCGGCGCCGGCACCTTCGGCATTTCGCGCATCATTGGCGAGAAAGGTTCGGAAAGCGCGGCGTAACCGGTCACCGCCAGGGCGCCGAGTGTGCCGCCATGGTAGGACGGAAAGCGCGAGATCACCTTCCAGCGGTCCTTCTGACCGGTGGCAACCGCCCATTGCCGCGCGAGCTTGAGGCAGGATTCGACTGCTTCCGAGCCACCGGAAACGAAGAAGATCTTGTCCATGCCCTCGGGCAGCTTTTCCGCCGCGCGGCGGGCCAGATCTTCGGCCGGCTCGTTTTCGAAGTGCAGCCGATAGGCGAAGGTGACGCGGTCCATCTGGCTCTTCATGGCATCGAGCACATTGCGGTTGCCGTGACCGATATTGACCACCATGGCGCCGCTTGAGCCGTCGATTACCCGGCGTCCGTCCTGGTCCCAGAGATAGATGCCTTCGGCCCGATCGACCAGCGGCCGACGCAGGCGCGACTGGTAGAAGAGATGCGAGGCATGTCGTTCGTTGGAAGCTGTCGTCTTGAGCATGGCAAATCTCTGTCAGCGAGTGAGATAGTGATTGAGAACATTGGCGGTGACGCGCTCGACCATCGCATCACCGCGCTTGAGGGCCGCCACCCATTCGCAGCTGCCGGCGTGGAACACCTCGCCCTTGCCGCGCGGGAAGTTTATGATCATGCCGCAGCCGCGCTTGACGCGTTCGACGGCCGCAGGGGCAGTGTCGCCGATCAGCGTTTCGGCGACGAATTTCGCGTCGGCATCCGAAAGGAATTGGTCGTCTGCGGGGATGTCGGCGCTTTCTTCCTTCAGCGACGACATGCCGAGCGCGAGGATTTCGAGCCCGTCCGGCGCGCCGCTGTCCTCCGTCGGCTCCGGCAGGCCGTTACGGATAATATAGTCGAGGCCATCAACCTCGTAACCAAACGCATGGCCTTCCGCGCCGAGGATATCACCGTAGTAGATACCCGTTCCGGAGAAGGCCCAATGCTCCGGCCGATAGACCGGAAAGCCACGTGCGCCACGCGGAGCGCAGCCGCCCCAACCGACATAAAGACCACGCGTGGCATTGAGCCCGAATGTCGCCGCCCCCGGCCGACCGATCTCGGCTGCTTCCCAGGAGCCGCTGGTTCGCGTCGGATCTGCCGAGCGATAGGCGGGGTCTTCTGCTCGTGATCGGTACTTGTAGCAAACCTGCCGCTTGCCGCCGTCTTCCAGCCGCGTCTGCCACATGAAGTTGCCGGCAAAGCGCGCCGCCTTTCCGCCGCGTTCGACATAGTTGTCGACCGCATCGCGCATTTCCCAGGTCCAGTATTCGTCATGGCCGACGAAGACGACGCAATCGTAGCCGTCGAGGATCTCCGGGTTGAAATGAAGCTCGTGCTGGCTGGCGAGATCGACGGCATAACCTTGACGTTCCGCCCAGCGGAAGAAGTGGCTGTCATAGCTCGCCCAGCCGGACGAGGCATATTTCTTGGAATAGCCGTTGGCATAGGCCCATTCCATGTGCGGATAGCGCGGGGCAACCGCCATCGGCGCATAGATTTCCAAGGGCACCCGTGGAGCATCCGGGGGCAGCACGACGAAGCCACGGCAGAACGGACGTTCGATGCTGACGGTCGTCGCATACTGATCGCGGTTGGGGCCGGTGATCCCCTGGTAGTGGTTCGACCCGCCCCAGGTGTTATACGAGGTCCAGGAGCCGGTGGCCGCCACCTGCAGCACCCGGCCCGGCTTGCGGCCAGCGAGCGGCCGAACAATGAACAGATGGTGGCAATGGATCGGCGCGCCGTCCCTGCCCTCGGCCCTCAAGGTGATGCGATAGGCGCCGGACGGCCAGTCTTCGGCAATCTTGAATTCGAAGCTTGTTTCCCAGCCACAGCCGATGACCGAACATTGGTCCGGCGTTTCCTGCAAGCGCGCATCGAGCGCGTCGCGCTTGAAAACCGTCGTCTCCATCGCTCCATCGCGCGTAATTTCAAGCGAGAACCGTGAAGCTGTCGAACTCACTTGTAGCCGCGCGGTGGCACCGGACGGATAGGCATAGCGGTCGGTGTAGCACCAGATCTCGCCGCGCTCACCGTCCATGCCGGGATATTCGTAATAGTGACCGAGCACCGCCTCGCGGCGCTGTTCCGGCGTCAGGCCGAAGTCGGGATACTGATTGCTTTTGTCCATCGTGGCACCCATCACGCTGCCAGGTATTTCTTGAGGAACGCCCGGGTGCGCTCCTGCGTCGGCTGGCGGAAGATTTCGCTGGGCGCCCCTTGCTCGATGACGACACCGCCGTCCATGAAGAGCACGCGATCGGCGACCTCGCCGGCAAAGCGCATCTCGTGGGTGACGATCAGCATGGTCATGTGCTCGGCAGCGAGCTGTTTCATGACGGCGTTCACCTCGTCGACCAGTTCCGGGTCGAGCGCCGAGGTGGCCTCGTCGAAGAGCATCACCTTGGGCTGCATGGCGAGCGCCCGGGCAATCGCGACGCGCTGCTTCTGACCACCGGAAAGCCGCGACGGAAAGGCGTCGACCTTGTCCTTGAGCCCCACCTTCGACAAAAGCTCGATGGCGAGTTCACGCGCCGCAGCCTTGCCCATGCCCTTCAGGATGATCGGGCCCATGGTGATGTTCTGTAGCACTGTCAGATGTGGGAACAGATTGAAGTGCTGGAACACCATGCCCATTTGCTGGCGCACGGCATTGATGTGCCGTTCGAAGGATTGGCCTTTCAGGTTCTGGTCGACCTTTACGCCATCGAGCCAGACCTCGCCGCCATTCAGCGTCTCCAGGTGGTTGATCGATCTCAAGAGCGTGCTCTTGCCCGACCCGCTCGGGCCGATGATCGCGACGATCTGTCCCCGGGCAACGGAGAGGTCGATGCCCTTCAGGACCTCCAGCGCGCCGTAATTTTTGCGGGCGCCCTTGACTTCGACCATGGGTTTCTGAGCGGTCATCGGGAGACCTCCACGTTCTTTTCGACCTGGCGCAGACCCGCTTCGAGGACGAGATTGATGATGTAATAGAGGGCGGCAACCGTGATGTAGAATTCGAACGGCCGGAATGTCTCGCTGATCGCGAGCTGTGCTGCGTGCACCAGTTCGGCAATGCCGATGATCGAGACGAGCGAGGATTCCTTCAGGAGCACGATCAGGTTGTTGCCCATGGCAGGTATGGTGTTGCGGATCGCCTGCGGCACGATGAAGTAGCGCAACGTCTGCATGCGGCCGAAGCCGAGGCTGCGCGCACCTTCCGTCTGGCCGGCGTCGACGGCCACGATGCCTGCACGAAGGATATCGGCATTGTAGACGGCAAAGTGCAGACCGAGGCCGATGATGCCGGCGATCAAGGCGGGGATCTTGAGGCCCAGTTGCCCGAGCCCGTAATAGATCAGGAACAGCTGCAGGAGCAGCGGCGTGCCCATGAACAGCCACATGAAACCGCGCACCGGCAGGGCGACCGATTTCGGCGCGTAGAGCACGACGAGGGCGAAAACGATGCCGAAGACGAAGCTGATCGCGGCGGCGGAAATGGTCAGAACGACCGTCCACCAGACACCGATCCAGAGGATATCGGCATAGGGTGGAACGACGCTGAAATCGAGACCTTGCATATGGCGTGTCCCCCTCAGGCTATGGCGTAGCGTCGATCAAGCAGATCGACGATCCGCGCGACGACATAGACGATGAGCATGTAGAGCACGGCGGCCACGCCGAAGATCTCGAACGGCTTGTAGGTCGAACCGATATAGCGCTGCGCCGTGTAGGTGAGTTCGACCACGGAGATCGTCGAGACCAGCGCCGATCCCTTGACGAGCGCCACTGCATTGACGCCGAGCGGGCGGATCATGAGACGCGCTGCTTGCGGTAGCACGACCTTGCGCATGGTCTGGAACCGGCTGAAGCCGATCGAACGGGCGGCTTCCGTCTGGCCGCGGTCTACCGACAGGATGGCGCCGCGGATGGATTCTGCCATGTAGGCGCCGATATTGAGACCGAGGCCGATGACGCCGGCAGCGAAGGGCTCCAGATTGATACCGATCTGCGGGCCACCGAAGTAGAGCACGAAAAGCTGGATGAGGCAGGGCGTGCCGCGAAACAGGCTGACATAGGCGGTGCCGAAGGCGCGCAAAAGGAACGAGCGCGACATCTTTGCGGTCGATATCAGGAACGCAACGACGAGGCCGAGCGCAAGCGCAAGTACCGAGATCTCGATCGTGATCCACGCCGCTTCCACGAAAAACGGGAAGACGCGCTGCACCAGCGAAACGTCCATGGGGAAACTCCGGAAGGCAAACTCATGATCTCCGGCCGCAGCTCGTGCGGCGGCCGGAGAGACGGAAGCGTAGGGGATCAGCGGATGTCGCTGCCGACCCATTGCATCGCGATCTTCTCGTAGGAGCCGTCTGCCAGCATGTCCTCAAGTGCCTTCTGCATCGCCGCCTTCAGTTCCGGATTGTTCTTGCGGATGGCGATACCGATCGCGACGCTGCCGCCTTCGATATCAGGCGTTTCGAGACGGCGGACCTTCTCGCCGGTCTCCTTGACGGCAACCATCACCGGGATGTTGTCGACGACGATCGCATCGACGCGGCCGCTCTTCAGTTCCATCAGCAGTTCCGGCAGACCCTTGTAGGTGCGGACATCCCAACCGCCCTGCTCGCGCGCCCATTTCTCATGGGTTTCGCCGAGCGTTACGCCAAGCGTCTTGCCCTTGAGTTCGTCGAGTTTCTGGACACCAGATGCTTCGCTGACGAAGACGGCGCGGCCGGCATGGTAATAGGGGCCGACGAAGTCGACGACCTTCTCCCGCTCCGGGGTAATCGTCATCGAGCCGACGATGGTGTCGTATTTGTTGGCAAGCAGGCCGGCGATGATGCCGTCCCAGGCGGTCGTTACCAGCGTGCCCTTGACGCCGACGCGCTCGGCAATCGCCTGACCGATCGAGGCATCAAAGCCGACGACCTGGTTCTCTTCATTGACGAAATTGAAGGGCGGGTACTGGCCCGACATGGCGATCTTCAGTTCGCCAGCAGACTTGACGTTCTCAAGGTCGTCAGCACGAGCCGATACGGCGGAAAAAGTCGCAGCAATGGTGAGCGTCGCGGCCAGGAGGCCGGAGAATAGGGTCTTCATGAAATGTTCCTTGTTCCTCTGGATTGGGGCGCGCCTTCTTGTGCGCTTGGGATTGGCAAGGGGCGCCTTCCGAATTTCATGATTGCTTCTGCTTCAGCATTGCGCAAATAGATAATGGAAATAGAAGGCATAGATTTCAGGAATGGCATCACCGCGATTGGAACGGCTCGTCTGGGAGCTCGACTGGAACCTTCTGCGCACCTTCGTGGTGATTGCCGAGGTGAAGAGCATCACGCGCGCGGCCGAGCGGCTGAACCTCAAGCAACCGAGCGTCAGCAACGCGCTTCGACGGCTGGAAGACCGCGTTGGACGCCGCCTCGTCGAACGTGACGCGACGCGTTTCGATCTCACAGAAGTCGGACAGTTGCTTTATGAGCAGAGCGTGGAAGTCTTCGGCACGATCTCGCAGCTGCCGCAACTCGTGCGCGGCGTCAGTGACGACGTCACCGGCCATGTCACGATCGCGGTCGCAAGCCACGTGGTCTCACCGATCTTCGACCGCGCGCTGATGGAGTTTCACCGCAGCTATCCGCGGGCGACGCTGACGATCAACGTCGGCCCAAGCGGCGAGGTGACGCGCCAGGTCCGGGAGAAGCGTGCCTCCTTCGGTCTTTGCCTCGTCAGCGTGCGGGATCCGGCGCTCGACTATCTGATGGTCTTCCGGGAGTTTTTCGGCTTTTTCTGCGGCCCACACCACCGGCTGTTCGGTCGGGACGGATTGAAGCTTGCCGACCTCAAAGGCGAGACGTCAGTTTCCTTCCATACCGACCATATCGCCGACGCGCTTCGGCCTGTGGCGCTGCTTCGCAGCGAAGCCAAGCTCAACGCCAATGTCGTCGGCGTTTCGTCAAGTCTCGAAGAGGTACGCCGGATGACGCTCGCCGGTCTCGGCGTCGGCTCGCTGCCGCTGCATGTCGCCCGCCGCGATGTGGCGGACGGGCTCCTGTGGCGCCTGCCACCCTATGACAATCCGCCCGCCATCGACATCTTCATGCTGACGAACCCGGAGAAAGCGATCAACCGGGCCGAGAAGGCGCTGATCGCCGGTTTGCAGACGCTGATCGCAGAAACGCCGGTTGAAGAACGCGTCTATGCCTGATCTGCGCGTGCAGGCTCGTTGCTCGACAAGAGCGCCTCGGCGCGCGCCCGCGCGTCTGGCTCTAACGCAATTGCCGCGCGTCCCTCAAGATCGAAGCGTACGGTCGTGGTCCTGCTGACCGCATGCACGACGCCGTCGAGCGTACCGGACATGATCTGCTCGAAGGTAACCGACGAGCGGCCGAGCTTGATGACGCGCGACCGGATGGTGATCAGCGTGCCAGCCTTTGTTTCGTGTTTGTACTCGACCTCGGAGCGCACGTCCGCCCACCCCCTGCCCGATTCCGTCTCCACGCCGGCGATGTGGCCGAGAAGCTGGAAGCTCGCATCGTCGAACATTGCGGCGTAGTGGCGCACATTCATGTGTCCCATCGTGTCGCACATCCAGGGGTGAGCGACGCCGACATAGGTTGTCAAAGCTTGGATGGACATGGGTGCCTCGATCGTTGCGTAGGATCGGTTGCCAGACATAGCGGACGCCCGGCGCTTCTGTCCATGGTGATCCGGAACAACGTCACATCGGCGGCCGCGTCTACATTGGTTTGAGAAAAGGTGAGAAAAATCCGTGGGTAAGCGCGCTTGTTTTGGTCGGCAGCTAGGCGCGGCTGCGTCGCTCTCCTAGATTGGCCGCTTGCGACGTGAGGAGGAATGAGCGTGAAAGTCTATCTCGCTGGCCCGGAAGTTTTTCTGTCCAATGCGGTCGAGATCCAGAAGGAGAAGGCGGCGCTGGCACGCGCGGCCGGCTTCACGCCTCTGGTGCCAGGCGATCTCGAAATCCCTCCGGCCCCCACCAAGCATGAACGTGGCCTTGCGATCTATGCGGTGGACGAGGGCATGATGCTCGCCTCGGATATGATCATCGCCAACCTGACGCCGTTTCGCGGCATCAGCGCCGACGTCGGCACGGTGTTCGAGCTCGGCTTCATGTGCGGCCGTGGCAAGCATGTCTATGCCTATACCAACACTTCGCGCAGCTACTACGAACGTATCCTGAATGATCATTACAAAGGCAAAGCTGCCCTGCGCCCCGACGGACGCATGGCAGGTGCCGACGGCCTCAGCATCGAAGATTTCGACATGGCCGACAACCTGATGCTGGATGGTGGCATCCTTCGCCGCGAGGGGGCGCTGATCAAACGCGAAGTGCCTGAGGCCGATCGCTTTACCGACCTCGAGGCTTTCAAGGAATGCCTGGCCATCGCCGCAAAGCGGCACCTGGCGTAGAGTTACGGTTGGTCCTGTCGTCCGGCGAGGGCCTGCCGAATTCGAAGAAATCATCGACCGTGACGGCCGGGTCGCCGAAACTTATATCTCTGATCTCGTTGCGGCCGGCCGCTCTCGCAAATTGTATGTCTGAAGCAGTTCTCGCTTCTTTTAAGGAGGCGATCGCGCCGATTTCTTTGCTTGACATGAAACCGGACTCGATCGCCAGAAGCGCCGCTCAACCGCATCGATCGATTGGCAGCGCCGAGCCAACCTTCTATAGAGTTTACCGATCGGGAAATTATCTGCGGGAGACATCATGGGCCGCGTTAATTTTCCCGTTCGGGAAAATTAATCTCGACAGAGCACCCAAAATGCTGCGATTTTCCCGATCGGGAAAATAGTGATGGCAAAACGGGTTAAAACTCCATCTGATATCGGCGCCCTGGTCCGAAGCGCACGCAAGGAGCAAAACTTGCGGCAGGACGAACTCGCCGGCGTTGCTGGCGTCGGGCTCCGGTTCATTGTCGATCTCGAGGCCGGCAAGCCGACAGCACAGATAGGAAAAGTGTTGCAGGTTCTGCAAACGCTCGGCTGTTCGATCGACATTCTGTTTCCTGGTGAACGCAGACAATGATGACAAGGGTTCTCAACGTCTGGTGGGACAGTCGAATTGTCGGGCAATTCACCCAGGATCGGCACGGCGATATCGGCTTCGCCTACGCTGAAGCTTGGCTTGATGATGAAAGCTTACTTCCGCTTTCAGCCTCCCTCCCGAAGCGCCCGGAGCATTTTCCCGTCGTGAATGCAGACCATTTTTTGGCGGCCTGCTGCCCGAAGAAAGCCAGCGTCTGGTTGCAGCGCAAGCATTAGGCGTCTGTCTTCCACGTAGGTCGGGCACAAATCATAAGCCACAACTTTCCAGAAGCCAGATCGAGATGCAGTGGCTCGTTTTCAGGTGTGCCGCTTTCGTCGCGGACCCGGTCGATTTCGCGAAGCACGCGCGGGGCGGAGTCGCGAAACTGCCGTCCCGCCGTCATCGCTAAGAGCTTTCGCCGAAGTTCAGGTCGAACGCACCCCGCGAGTGTTCTGAGGGCAGCGAAAGTCCTAATCGGAGGCGCAGGGCCAGCCTGTCGGCGTGCTCAGACCTGCCGGCAATTTGGTCGAACTGTCGCCGCAAGTCATATCCACCTGCTCCTGTTCCAGTCCTGTTGCCTCGGACAAGTTGACGCCCTCGATCCGCGTCAGAAACATGAAAGCACCATTGAAGTCGATCGGCCCGGTGAAGCTCGTATTGGTGAAATCGGCACGGGAAAGATTGGCGTGCGAGAAGCGGGTCCCCGTCAGTTCCGCCTTATCGAAATTGGCGCGTCCGAGTTCGGCCTTCTCAAAGCTGGTGCCTGTCAACTGCGCGCCGCTGAAGTTGGCGCGCTGCAGTTCGGAATTGACGAAGGAAGCCTTCTCGGCCGAGACGCCTGCAAAGTTGCAGCGATAGGCCTCTATTTTCGCGAAATTCGCACCATTTGCAGTGGCTCCCGCCACGGATGAACGCACAAGCGTTGCCTTCTCGAGGTTGGCGTCCGTTAAGTTCGCGCCCCGCAGATCCGTCAACGTGAAATCAGTGTTGACCAGATTGGCACCCTGAAGATCGCTGCCGCCAAGCATGAGCGCTTTCTTGTTGCAGTCGGTCCAATCCGCGCCGGGTGCTGCCGAGTCTTTGCAATTCGCGGCGTGGCCGACCGCCGGCGCCGCCAGGGCGACAAAGCAAGCCGTGATTGCCGGCGCCAGCAAATTTTTCACCGTGCGAGCCGTCCCCTTCAGCGCTTTCCGGCGCAGCGCCGTGGACTGGCGCATCGCGCCGCACCCGTGGTCGAGATCGGTTTTGAGGATAGTCATGGCGCCGCTCCGGGACCCGCGGGGTCGAATGGTTTGCATTTCAGATGGCATACACATCCTTTGGATGATCGGCATCACCGGTTGTGCGTGCTTCGCTGGTAAACGTATGACGTTGTTGCCCTTTATGCAAATAACAGAATTGAAAACGCTTCGTTTCAGATAGCGGCTTCCAACAGCCAGTCACGCAGTTTGGCGTGGGGGCTCTCCTCGATAATGGCTGCTGGTGCGAGCAGTTGGTAGACCGTTCCGTCCTCGATAAATCCCGCGGGTGCGGCGAGAATGCCGCTATCGATGTCATCACGTACAAGTTGCCAAGGACCGATCGCGACACCGATTCCGGCGACTGCGGCCTGAAGGCTTATGTAGAAATGCTCGAAACTCTGTGAGCGCCGCCCGAGCGTGCGGCAATCGGCGAGCCTTGCCCAGGTTTCCCACGCGTCCGGGCGGCTACGCGACTGGAGGAGTACCGCATCGGCGCGCAGTTCCGGCAGGCGGTGTGCGTCAAGCGGGTCAAAAAAAGATGCAACCTTGTCGACACGGCAGACCGGGCCGGTGCGTTCACGAAACAGCGGGGTCGCATGGACCGCGCCCGTCTGCACGAAATCGTTTCGCCGGATAGCGAGATCGATGCCGCGCCCCAGTGTTACCGGACCACCCCCGGCAACGAGATGTACAGGGACATCCGGGTGCCGCCCTTGAAAATCCGGCAATCGCGGGATGAGCCAGCGCATCAGAAGCGTCGGCTCGCAGGAAACTACGAGGGCAGGCACCCTCGCCTCTTCTCTGATCTCCCGGACGGCCGCCTCGACGAGAGCAAAACCCTCGCGCACGGCAGTTGCGAGCTTGCGGCCGGCGTCCGTCAGGAAGACGCGCCGGCTCCGCCTTTCAAACAGCGCCACGTCCAACTCGTCCTCCACGAGACGGACTGCCCGGCTGATCGCGCCATGGGTTAGATGCAACGCCTCCGCAGCGCGGCTGAAGCTTTCGAGCCTCGCCGCCGCCTCGAAGCAGCGAAGCGCTGCCATGGGCGGCAGGCGAAAGGCGTTAATCTGTGAGCTAGGCTCACCAATATCGTCAGGATTCATCGTTAGTCGCCGCACCGTTTGTCGCTTATTGCTTCTGCAACATCGACGGAACAAGCGAGATATGCAATGACGGAACTGTTAGCCGTAGTCACCATTACGATCTTGGCTGTCATCAGCCCCGGCCCCGATTTCGCGATGGTCACGCGCAACAGTCTTTTGCTGTCCCGACGGGCCGGCGTTTTGACTGCGCTCGGGATCGGCGCAGGTGTCTGCGTCCATGTCGCCTATACCATCCTGGGTGTCGGGCTTGTAATCCGGCAATCGATCCTTCTCTTCAGCATCTTGAAGCTTGGCGGTGCCGCCTACCTGATCTGGCTCGGTTTCAAGATGTTACGCGCCAAGCCTGCGGGCCCGCTGGAAAAGCTCGACGTTCCGGCGCTTTCCGATCTCGGTACCCTGCGCACCGGGTTTTTCACCAATGCGCTCAATCCAAAATCGACGGTCTTTATCGTCAGCCTCTTCATGCAGGCCGTCGAACCGACGACCCCGCTGCTTTTGCAAGTCGGCTATGGCGGCTTCATCGCAGCCGCCCATATCGTCTGGTTCGCCTTGGTGGCCTTGTTCTTTTCGTTCGGTGTCGTGCGTGTTCGCCTTCTTCGACTGCGGCATTGGATCGATCGCGTCTTCGGCGCCTTGTTGGTGAGTTTCGGCCTTCTCTTGGCAACCACGAGTGTCACCAGACCCTAGCTGCGGCGAACCTCTGACAGGCGCCTATCTCCTGTCATTATCGGCCGCATGCCTTGCCTGGGACGCGGAAGCATGCAATATCCATACAATTATCAAGGCCGGATATTGTAGCGATGAACGACGAACGCTTGCAGATTTCGTGGAGCCCCACCATTCGCAAGGCTGATGGACCTCTCTATCTCGCGATCGCGGATGCGATTGCCGCGGATATTGCCGATGGACGGCTTGCGGACGGGATGCGACTGCCGCCCCAGCGCGTGCTGGCAGACGCGCTGGGGATCGACTTCACCACCGTTAGCCGTGCTTACAACGAAGCGAGGCACCGTGGCCACGTGGAAGGCCGCGTCGGCCAGGGCACCTATGTTAAGGCACGGCGGGCCAATATCGCCCGTCCGGCGACCGGTGGCATTGTCGACATGAGCATGAATCTGCCACCGTTGTTTGACGATCACGCGCTTTCTGCGCGGCTTTGGGATGACATGGCAGCACTTCAGGCTGAGCACGGGCTCGACCTTCTGATGCGCTACCAGGCGCCCGCCGGCACACTGCACAACAGAGCCGCCGGCGCCGCCTGGCTGAGACCGCGCCTCGGCGAGGTGCCAGTCGGGCGCATGCTGGTCTGCCCCGGCGCGCAAGGCGCGCTGCTTGCCGCGCTCAGCAGTTTGGCCAAGGCGGGCGACACCATATGCGCCGAGGCGATTGCTTACCCGGGTCTTCGGGCGCTCGCCGCCCATCTCGGCATCACGCTGCTGGGGGTCGCCATCGACGACAAAGGCCTTATTCCGCAAGCCTTTGAGGAGCTTTGCTCGACGCATACATTAAAGGCCCTCTACTGCAATCCGACGCTTCACAACCCGACGACCGTCACGCTCTCGCTGGAGCGCCGAGACGCAATCGTCACCATCGCCAGACGACACGGCGTCCCAATCATTGAAGATGACGCTTATGGCGCCCTCCCGGTGGCACCGCCGCCCGCGCTTGCTGCGCTGGCGCCGGATCTTGTCTACTATATCGGGGGCCTGGCAAAATGCCTCTCGCCGGCGCTCCGCATCGCTTATCTCGTCGTGCCGGATAGCCGCAGCTCGGTCCGGATTGAGGGCGTCATCCGGGCAACCGCCGGCCTGGCTTCGCCCCTCACAGCCGCGATCGCGACCCGCTGGATCGAGGATGGAACGGCAGATGCCGTCCTTCGCGCCATCCGCACCGAAACAGCCGCTCGGCAAAAGATAGCCGAAAACGTTCTTCCCAAAGGTACGGCCGTGAGCGACCCTCATGCCTTTCATGTCTGGTTGCGCCTGCCGCGGCCCTGGACCCGCGGCGAGTTCAGCGGGCGGCTGCAGGCGGCGGGTATTGCGGTCGTTCCGAGTGACGCCTTTGCCGTCGGCCCGGCCCCGGAAGCCGTACGCCTGGGGCTGGGCGCGGCAGCCACACAAGAAGAACTGCGCCGCAGCCTGTTGACCATCGCTGACCTCCTCGGCCAATCCCCCGCCGCATCCAGCCTCGTGGTCTAAGGGAAACGGCGCTGCTGGCGGGCGAAATTGTCGCAGTAATGTATGCATACAATAATTTGACAATGTATGCTTTCGAGCGCTTAATCCTCTGGACCTGAGGCGGCGCCTAGGAATGGCCGGCCGCATACCAGGCAACATCGGCGCAACATCAGCATGGGCCGAACAAGACGCCTGAAAGGAACAACTATGTCTTCGGATCACGAATGGCCACCCATCCCACCCATGCAGACGGGGCTGCGCGGCCGTTGCCCGCGCTGCGGACAAGGACACCTCTTCCAGGGGTTCCTGAAGATGCGCAAGGAGTGCGAAGTCTGCGGTCTCGACTATTCGTTCGCAGACCCAGCGGACGGCCCCGCCTTCTTCGTCATCTGCTTTGCCTGTGTGCCAAGCGTGCTTCTTGGCGTCTGGCTCGAGGTTCAGTATAGCGCGCCGCTCTGGGTGCATCTGCTGGTCACCGGCCCGTTCATGCTTTTGACATGTATTCCACCGCTTCGACCCTTGAAGGGATGGCTCGTCTCAAGCCAGTTCTTCTACAAGGCCGAGGAGGGCAAGGTCGTCAGGCGCAGTGCGGATCCGCCGGTCGCGACAACGCAGTAGTGCCGCCGAGACCGCGCCTCACTGCGAGAACATGGATACCGGTCGCCGATAGCGCGGCGACCATCTTCAGGTGGCGGCGCGCCTTGTCAGGCGACAGATACCGTCCGCCCGCATCGCCGGGAAGGCCGATCATTTGCTCGATACAGCGCGGCACTGGTCGAACAGAACCTTCTCCTTGGCATCCGCTTCGGGGCCTAGCCAAGTCAACGCGCCGAACTCGTCCCCAATCCGCCAACGGTAACTGCCTCCGTCACCGTGCGCAGACACATACATCTCCTCGGAGCGGTCGGTGAGGCGCCACATTCGGACGGTTTTGTCCGCAAGTTCCGCCAGCACGGACTCCTCACCGCTCTTCTTCTTCGCATAGGCAATGGTAACCGGACCTTGTTCGCAAGAATAAGCAATGACCGTTACTGCTGTGGTCGCCTTTGCTGCGAAAGATGAAGATGCATCCGAGAGCGACATGACTGCCGCGGCGATGAGGAATGCACATCGATTCATGCCGATATCTCCGATCGGATCGTGCAGGCCGGCTCACCTTGCGGGCCTGAGCCCTCGGAGAAGGTACAATCATTGGTTTTATTTCGTCAAGCAAGTCGCGACCATCTGGAGCGCGCCGGAGCGTCAGCGCAGCGTTCCCTTCAAAGCCGCTTTTAGAGGCGTTGCGTGTGGGTCGCTGCGGCACTGATCGCGAACGGTCGGTCGCCTCCCAGACCCGCATCTCCGTTCAGTACGAAGACAAGGACAATGCCGACGAGCAGGTCAAGGGCTTCGTCCGTCTGCAGCGCAACTTCTAATCCGACCACCATCGGATGCAATGGCCCGCAACCTCTGCCGAGGTTGCGGGCTTTCTTATTGCCAGCGAAATACGTCAGCCGCCGAATCCGGCGCTGATCAATTGGCTGGGGTTGGCTCGCCCAGCGAAAGCATCAGACGGTTCGCCCAGTTGAAGAACGCGGCGCCGTGGATCACATCGGCGATTTCCAATTCATCAAGGCCGGCCGCAACCAAGCGTGCGACATGCTCGTCGCCGAAGGCGGGCGGTGTCGCAGTCAGCGCGACGGAGGCGGCAATGATCGCATTCCATCGCTCGCCAAGGTCGGCACCGACACCCTCATCCAACAGCTTTTGCACATCGTCGCCTCGTTTCGAATGATGAGACGCGAAGCGCGCGTGGACCGATGCGCAGAAGATGCAGCCGTTTGACCGCGAGGCGGCCGTAGCCGCGAGTTCGCGCTCCGCGCGTGGCAAGCCCGTGCTTGTATTGTAGAAGATGTCCTTGTCCGTCTTCGTACGTGCCTCCAGTACCTCCGGATCGCGTACCAGCAGACGAAAATAGGGAGACTTTGCGCGCGCCGCTTCGACAAGCCCGCGAAGGTGTCGATCGGTCAGATCGTCCTCCGCCAAGGGCTGGAGCCACGGCGTCCAGCCGATTTCGGCCTGGGTGAAGGCTACAGGAGGATTTTCTACGCCCGGTGTGATGGCAAGTTCAGTCATTGTCGCGGTTCCTCTCGATGTCTTATGCGGCGGCACGTTTCGATGCGGCGGAAAGCAGGCTGAGCCCGGCGATCACCCGGATCTGGAACGCGACAAACGAGACGAGTTGCGACAGCGTGACGATACCATCTGTCGTCCAGCCGGCGTCGAGCAGCGCCTGCAGCGCTTGCGGGCTGGCCTCGCGCGGGCGGAAGACGAGCAGATGGGCATGTTCCAACGCGGCTGAGAGCCTTTCGCCGAGCACGTCGCGGTTTGTGTCCGAGACGCGATAAAGCAGACCCACCTTGTTCTCGACGCTCAAGGGCCCCTCGGGGTAATCGCCGTAGGGACCCGTCGCCTGCCCTGCCCCAATCTCCGCCTTCAATACCTCGACAAGCCAGCGATCCGTACCGCTTTCCTCCAGGGGATTGGCATAGAATTCATAGATATCCGGTTGACGGTGAAGTCCGGCGATGAAGCTCGCAATCGTCTGCCGCTCCGCCAGGGAGACATCGCCAAATACCTTGGGTCGAAATAGCGCGAGATAGCTTTGCTGCGCCTGCTCTCGCGTTTCCGGTCTTTGGGCGCGTATCCGGTCGAGGCTCGATCCCGGCGTGATGCCGGCGAGCAGATCGATGATGTCTGGTGACACTTGGGGCATGGCTTTGTCTCCTCTACTGGGGGAAATCGGCGCTCAGTCTCAACCGACGGCACCAAACCGGCGCGCGTGGAACTTCTCCTGCGGCGACCAGCCGAGCGCTGGCGCAACCTTGGTCGCGATCAATTCGATCGAACGCAGGATCGAAGGGTGCGGCGGATCGACGGAGTGAACCTGGAACACGAGGTCGGTCACGCGCTCCAGGGTCTCGTCGCCGCTGAGGCTTTCGATGACGTCATCTACCGAGCCGACATGGACGTCGAATGCGGCGATCAGATCGGCAAGGGAGTTGCCGGCAACCTTGTGGCCGGCGGCGATCAAGCGTTCTGCACCGCGGTTCAGCCCGATCTCCGCGAGGCGCAGCGCTTCAGCACGGCTATCGGCGACAAAAAGGCTGCGGGACCCGAGGATGCGCGGCGCGCGACCGGAGGGAAGCGCATGCAGGTATGCGTCGATGATCGGGTTCTGTAGTTCCGCCAACGAGGCGTTCGGTTTGTCCTGCGGCCGCGGCTGCGTGCGCGACAGCATCAGGCCGTCGCCAGCACGACCGGCGCGCTCGCCGCCGGCGGCCGAGAAGGTCGCCTGCCAGATGCGATCGAGCAGTTGCGGCGCTGCGGGATAGAGATGATCCCCGCCGGCAAGCGCTCGGCCGGCCCAGGCATCAAGCACGGTTTGGAGATGCCGACCGAAGACCACACCACGCTCCGCGCTTTCAAGGCCGAAGGCGGTAAAGGACGACGGCGTTCCGCCTGTGCCGAATCCGACCTCTAGGCGACCCCCGGAAAGCAAATCGAAAACCGCTGCATCTTCCGCCACCCGGATCGGGTTTTCGAGCGGCAAGGTAATGACGCCCGTGCCGAGGCGGATGCGCGTCGTCTCGGCCGCTACATGAGCGAGGAAAACAAGGGGGGCGGGCAGGCCGCCTTCATCAGCATGGAAGTGATGCTGCGCCACCCAGGCGGTATCGAAGCCGAAGCGCTCGGCGGTCACGATCTGCTCCTTGGCGTAGTAATAGCGGGTGCCGGCGGGAACCTCGTCGAGCACGCGTGTGAAAAAGCCAAGGCGCTTGCGTGGGGTGGTCTGTGTCATGGTCAGTCCTTGTTCGTAATTCCCGCCGCATCAGGCAGCGGCCCGGGGGCTTTGCCCGGGAATGGCGTTGATCAGCTCGCGGGTGTAGTTGCTGCCGGGATGTTCGAAGACCTCAGAAACCACCCCACCATCGACGAGGCGCCCATCCTTGAGGACGGAAACGGTGTCAGCGATCTGGCGCACAACAGCGAGGTCGTGGGACACGAAGAGGTAGGTCAGGCCGAGATCGCTCTGCAGTTCCTGGAGCAGGGCGAGAATGCGCGCCTGGACGCTCACATCCAGAGCGGATACCGCCTCGTCCAGCACCAGAACCTGAGGATCGAGCACAAGTGCCCTGGCGATCGCGACCCTCTGGCGCTGGCCACCGGACAGCGCGTGCGGTCGTCGCGAAAACGCGTCTTCGGGCAGCCCTACCCGGGAGAGGATCGCCCTGGCCTTCTCCTCGCGATCGCTGCGCTTGAGCCGGCTGAAATTGAGCAGCGGCTCTGCCACGATTTGCAGGATGCTTTGGCGTGGGTCGAGCGATCCGTAGGGGTTCTGGTAGACGAGCTGGATCTTGCGCCGGAACTGCCGGAGATCCTCCCCGACAAGACGGGAGAGATCTGTTCCGTCGATTTCGATCCGCCCAGCGGTCGGTTTGTCGAAGCCAACGATACTTCTGATGGTCGTCGTCTTTCCCGAACCGGACTCACCAACGATCGCGTGGGTCGACCCGCGACGGACACGAAAGCTCAGATCGTCGACCGCGCGAAACCGCCTTTTGGCCTCGCCCGCAAATTCGCGAACAAGACCGTCGACGACGACAATATCGTCGTGAGCGCCTGATGCTGCCGAACTGGCCGCCGGCCTGGACACGGGGCTTGCGAAAGACGGTGCAGCCGCGAGCAGTTGCCGCGTGTACGGGCTACGCGGGGCGGCGAGAACGACGCTGGCTGCGCCTTGTTCCTGAATTCGCCCGTCCTTGAGAACGACGATCCGGTCAGCGCGGTCGGCTGCAACGCCGAGGTCGTGGGTCACGAGAAGTACGGCGGTACCGTACTCTGCTCGCAGTTCATCGATGAGATCGAGAATGCGTTTCTGCACCGTAACGTCGAGCGCACTCGTCGGCTCATCGGCGATGATCAACTGCGGTTTCAGGGCGATGGCGATCGCGATCAACACGCGCTGGCGCATGCCGCCAGAAAGCTCGTGTGGATACTGCAGCGCCCGCAATGCCGGCTCGCTCAGGCCCACACGGGCAAGCAGGGTAATGACGCGATCGTCGATCTCGTCAGGGCGCAGCGCACCGTGGATCCGGAAGATCTCGCCCACCTGCGCGCCGATGGTCTTGACCGGATTGAGAGAGTTTCCCGGATCCTGCGGCACGAGGCTGATCCTGGCGCCACGTACCGTTTCCAGTTGCCGATCGGTCCATCGGGCAATGTCGGTTCCGTTGAGCTTGATGCCACCGCGTTCGACGCGACCATTCTGAGCGAGCAGACCGATGATCGACTGCGCCGTGGTGGTCTTGCCGGAGCCGGATTCGCCAACAAGGGCAACGACTTCGCCAGGATTGATGCTGAAGGAAACATCGTGGACGGCGCGTCGTTCCGCAGTTCCATCACCATAGGCTATGCATAGTCCCTCGACTTCGAGAACGGAAGGCACCTGTTTGGGGATCACGGTCATGCTGAGGCCTTTCCGAAGGATTGGCTGACCCGGTTGGCGGCCAATACGACGAGAACGACCACGACGCCGGGAGCCGTCGTCAGCCACCAGGCCGTCGAGATGTAGTTGCGGCCTTCTGCGATCAGCAGGCCCCATTCGGGCGTCGGCGGCGGCGCGCCATAGCCGAGAAATCCGAGTGTCGAAATTTGCAGGACCGCCGAGCCGAACTGCAGCGATGTGAAGGCGAGAACCGACGTCAGCGAATTCGGCAGGATGTGCCGCCAAAGCACCGATGCAAACGTGCCGCCGCTGCCGAAGGCCGCCTCGACATAGTCGCTGCGGCGTACACGCACGACTTCGGCTCGGGCCAGTCTGGCGAAGCCCGCGACCGAGGTGACGCCGACGGCAATAGCCGCATTCACCGTGCCGAAGCCGAGCAGGATGATGATGCTGAGCGAAAGCAACAATGGCGGGATCGACAGGAAAACATCGACAAGCCGCATGATCGCGTCATCAAAGCGACGCCGGACGGAGCCGGCGACGACGCCGAGCCCGGTGCCCACGATAAGACCGAGGCCAACGGCGACAAAGGCACCCGTCAGCGAATGCACGGCACCGTGGACGATGCGCGCGTAGAGGTCGCGTCCGAGAGCATCGGTCCCGAGCAGATGTTCTGCGCTGGGGCGCTTCAACTGCGCGCCACCCACGCCCTCGAGCGGGTTGTAGCCTGTGAAGAGCGAGGGGGCGACTGCCCAGAGGAAAACCGTCGCCAGGATGAACCAGGACAAGGCCAGTCCCGGAGGCACGCGGCGTAACGTCGAGGCCACGCGAGAGCGCCGTCCTTGGGTCTGCCGCATTGCATCCGCAGCGATGTCGTCGTGAATCGTATCGAAGGTGGTCATGCGGCAACTCCGACTTTTGTCCTGAGGCGCGGATCGAGCACGGGATAGAGCAGGTCCACGACAAGATTGATGATCACGAATGCGAGCGCTGAGAGCACGACGATGGCCTGGAGGACGGCAGCATCCTGGCTGCCGACGGCCCGTTCGGTAAGGCCGCCGATGCCGTTGAGCCCGAAGACGGTTTCCGTCACCACGGCCCCGGCGATCAGTTCACCGAAGAGCACGCCCGCAATGGTCAGTGTCGGGAGGAGCGCATTCTTCGCCACATGCCGCCAGAGAATCCAGTGACGGTTCGCGCCTTTGGCACGGGCGACGCCGACGAAAGGCCGCGTCAACACGTCGTCGATGTTGCGCACAAGCACCTGGGCGAGCGGTGCAGAAATCGGCACCGCGAGCGTGAAGACGGGCAGGATCAGTTCCTGCCAGGGGCCGGGATTGATGACCGGAACGAGCTTCAAGCGGAAGGAAAAGATCTGGATCAACATGATCCCAAGCCAAAAGGTGGGGATCGAGATGAAGAGCGAAGGAACGGATTGCAGCACTCCGCGCAGCCAGGTGAACGGCGTCAGACTGGAGAGGAAGGCGATGAGGATCGCCAGCACGGAGGCAAGGAGGAAGCCAAGCGTGGCGAGTTTCAACGTTGCCGGCAGATGGACTGCGAGCAAGCTGCTGACCGGAACGCCCGCCTGAACGGAGTAGCCGAAATCGCCGGTCAGGAATTTGCCGATCGTCTGCATGTATTGAACGAGAACGGGGCTGTCGGCGGCATAGGACGCACGAATTTCGGCGACCTGTTGCGCGGTCAGTCCAAGATCGGGGTTCTGGAACTTGATGAGGATCGCATCGCCGGGCATCGCCTGCAGCAGCACGAAGGAGATCGTGAATGCGGCCCACAGGACGAAGAGCGCCTGTCCGACGCGATTAAGCAAATAGGCGGACATGATCCAATCCTCTGCACGCGAATTTCGGGGAGTGGCGGCCACCGCAAGCGCAGTGGCCGCGGGTCGATCAATGCTCGGCGAGCCAGGTGCTGTAGAAGCTCGGGCGACCGACTGCCTCGAAGGCGATGCCCTGGACGTAAGGGGCGCCGGCGTAGGCCTGCGGTTCCTCGAAGATCGGGATCGCATAGGCCTGATCCACGACGTAGTCCTGGATCTCGCCGGCGATCGCGAGGCGCTTTACACGGTCCGGCTCGGAGGCCAGTGCGTCGAGCAGGCCGTTCAGCTTGTCGTCGGCGAAGCTTTGGACCTTGTCGCTGAGGCCACCCTTCTGACGCAGCACGTCGCGGTTCTTCGGGTAGTACTGGCTCTTGATCACGTCGGGGTCGGCGCGACCGACCATCGCCGGTGAGACGGGCGTCTTCAGCGGATCGAGATCGTCGACCGTCCTGCTGCCACTATCGCCGGCAAGAACGTTAAGCTTCACGCCAACCTTGCCCCATTGCTGGGCGACCAGTTGCAGCGTCTCCTTGTTCTGCGGTTGCGGCAGAGATTCGTAAGCGGTCAGCACAAGTTCCTTGCCGTCCTTCTGGCGCAGGCCGTTGGATCCGACCGACCAGCCGGCCTCGTCGAGCAGCGCCTTGGCTTTCTGCGGATCAAAAGCGAGCTTTGCCGAGATATCCTTGTAGCCGAGCGCGGAGGACGCGATGATAGAGGTCGCCTGCGAATAGTTTGCGGAGAACAGCGTCGTGACGATTTCCTTGGCATCGGTCGCGTGCAGCAGCGCCTGGCGCACCTTGATGTCGGCCACGAGCGGATTGTCCGGCCGGAAAACGACGCTGTTGTTCACGCCGCGTGTCGATGGTGCGTAGATCTGGTAGTCCTGTGCCTCGACTTGGCTCTCGTCATAGGCCTGGACCTGGCGGATGAAATCTGCCTGGCCCGCAAGCAGCGCACCGATGCGCACGCTGTCTTCGCCGGTGATGATGTATGTGATGCCATCGAGATAGGCGCGGCCCTGGTGCTCGAGCTTCGCGGGACCCCAAACATACTCTTCGCGCGCCTTGAGGTTCAGCTCCTTGCCAATCGTCTCGCTCTCGACCACGAAGGGACCGGAGCCGATGATCTTGGTCGCATCGCCAAGCTCTTCGAAGGGAAGCGAAAGGGTGCTGGCGGCGACAAGCCCGGAGCCGATAACGGATGTTCCCTGCAGGAAACCCGGCGAAGGTCGCTTGAAATAGAATTTGACGGTCAGCGGGTCGACGACTTCGCTGCGCTCATAGTTGTTGATGACTTCGGAAACGGGGTGCTTCAGCGCTTTGTTGCCGAGACCGAAAACGTCGTAATTCTTGGCGACGGCCGCCGCGTCGAGTGGCGTGCCGTCGGAAAAAGTGACGCCCGGGCGGATCTTGAACGTATATTCGGTCGCATCCGCATTGACCGTCCAGGATTCGGCGATCCACGGTTCGATCTCAAGCGTCTTCGGGTTCTGATAGGTCAGCTTGTCGGTGATCTGATTGAGGATACCGCCGTTCGGATAGAAGCCGCCTGCCGGGGGATAGAGATTGGTATGGGCCTGCTGTTCCAGATAGATCAGCGTCCCGCCTTTTACCGGCTCCGTGCCTTCGGCGTGGGCACCCACGTGGGTCAGGCCGGTCGCCGCGAGCGTCGCGAGGGTGAGCGCAAGCCGTTTCAGTTTCGTCGTCATGAGAGCCTTCCTTCGAAAATCCGAAGGCTATGGTACGACTGTCGGCGTCATTATCAATTAAATCTAGTAAATTAATATGCTATATGTTTCGACGGATGGGAAAGAAGCATCCCGCTCGCAGGCAAGGCTGAGATAATTGTCCCCGGCGTGCAAATTCACGTCGATCTCGACATGCTCCGAGCATCTCGTCTTTGTGGAAAAGCCGCCCCTGTGCCCACCCGCCACACACGCGACATGGACACGTGCTTGATTGCGGCCGGCATTGACAAGCCTGTCATTATCCGTTGAAAAAACTCGGCAATTCCTTTGAACCTCCCAGGGATCGAAAAGCATCATGGAAAGCAACAAAGTCCTCGTCGTCGGCGGTGCCGGCTATATCGGCTCGCACACCTGCCTCGAACTTGCCAACAAGGGGTTCGAACCCGTCGTCTATGACAACCTGTCGAACGGTCACGAGGAATTCGTGAAATGGGGCGTGCTCGAAAAAGGCGATATCCGTGACCGCCAGCGGCTCGACGAGGTACTCGCCCGCCACAAGCCGCGCGCCATCCTGCATTTTGCCGCGATGATCGAGGTCGGTGAATCAGTCAAGGATCCGGTCTCCTTCTACGACAACAACGTCATCGGCACCCTCACCCTGCTTTCGGCAGCACTTGCCGCCGGTGTCGAGGCCTTCGTCTTCTCATCGACCTGCGCCACCTACGGCCTGCCGGAAAGCGTGCCGATCGACGAGCAGCACCGCCAGGCGCCGATAAACCCCTACGGCCGGACGAAATGGGTATGTGAGCAGGCGCTGAAGGACTATGGCCAGTACAAGGGCCTTCGTTCGGTGATCCTGCGCTACTTCAACGCCGCGGGCGCCGATCCGGAAGGCCGCATCGGCGAGTGGCACGAGCCCGAAACGCACGCGATCCCGCTTGCGATCGACGCTGCCCTTGGCCGCCGGCAAAGCTTCAAGATCTTCGGCACGGACTACGACACGCGCGACGGCACCTGCGTGCGCGACTATATCCATGTGCTTGATCTGGCCGACGCGCATGTGCGCGCTGTCGAATATCTGCTTGCCGGCGGCGACAGCGTCGAGCTCAATCTCGGCACGGGTACGGGCACGACCGTCAAGGAGCTCTTGACGGCGATTGCCGACGTCTCCGGCCGCGAGTTCAATATCGACCGGGTCGAACGTCGCGAGGGCGATTCCACCACGCTCGTCGCCAACAACGACAAGGCACGCGACATTCTCGGCTGGGTCCCGCAATACGATCTGTCGGATATCACCCGCACCGCCTGGAACTGGCATTCGCGTCGCAACCAGGGCGCCTGATGAATTGCTGAACCGGTGCGGCGTTTCAGGCGCCGCACCGAAAAGACTTAAGCTACGCCGCCTGCCGCAATGGCTTCGGTACGATCCGCGAGCGCAAACGTCGCGTCAGCGGCTTTTCGAGAAGCAGATAGGCGGCGACGCCCAAGGCCGTTCCCGATACGACGGCAAGGAACGCCGATAGAGCGAGGTCGACACCCGCCCTGGCACAGACCTTCACCACAACCGATATGGCAAAGGTGTGCCAGAGATAGATGGAATAGGACGCATCGCCGAGAAGCATCGGCAATCCACGCGGGCGAAACCAGCCACGACTTTCGAGCGCCAAGGTTCCGACGACAAGCATGACGGCCAAGGGCCCGAGCACGAATTCGTCGAAAGGCAAACGAAACACGGCCAGCGCCGAAAAACCTGCAATCGCGATTGCAACGAGCGCCATGCCGGCATTGCTTCCCGGTACCCTGCCCCGCAGCCACAGTTCGGCAATGATCATACCGGCCACGAATTCGAGAATGATCGGCCGCGTATAGGTGGCGATCAGCACATTGTCGCTGTCGATGGCAAAACCCAAGCCGACCAGCAGCAGGAAGCATGCGGTGATCGCCAGCAGTCGACGCGACCGCGGCAGCAAGAGGGTCAAGGCGAAGATGGCGTAGAAGAACATCTCGTAGTTCAGCGTCCAGCCCTGTACCAGAACCGGCCACACCTCGCCGGTGCTTGGAGAGGCCATTGGGACGAACAAAAGCGATGCCACCACGTGGGTGGGGCTAAGAACGAGATTGGGGAAAAGCCCGGCAAGGCCGCCAAGAACCATGACGGCTATTGCCAGCCAATAGACCGGCGCGATCCTTTGAACGCGGTCACGCAGGAAAGAGATCGGCGACATTGGCTTGCGCTCGCTGATCACCCACATGATGAAACCACTGATGACAAAGAAGATGTCGACGCCGGCAGCGCCGATCGCGAAATGATGCCCTGTGCGCTCGGCCGCATGAAAGACGACGACGCCGAGCGCCGCAACGGCACGCAGGTACTGGATCCCGTAGATTGTGGTCATCGCGCCCCCGTTGGTCCGGTTCATCAGTACCTCAGCTGCGGCATGCCCTGCGGCACGATCCGCGCTCTGCGAACCTCAGCCGAGCGCGCATCCGGTCGGGGTTGCGGCAAGGTCAGCTTGCCGGCGGCGAAATAGAGCAGGAACGACCCGACATGGTAGGGGTTCATGATGTCGATCTCGACGAAAGAGCGCACCAGCAGCAACATCGCGATACCGAAGAGCACCGAGGACTGGGTATCGTGGTCCTCCGTCAAGAGGCGCTTGATATGGCCGAGAACGGTCGTCAGCAGAATGCCCGATAGCAGGACAAGCCCGATTGCACCTGTTTCCACGATCGCCTCGATGAAGGTGTTGTGGAAATGGAAGCCCGAGCGCGTCGAGATGAAGAATTCTTCCCAGAGGCGTTCGGCCTCAGAGAAGCCCTGAACCCAATAGGCCTGGTAGCCGACGCCGACCACCGGCGATGCCATGGCAGCTTCGATGCCCTGCTGCCACAGATAGGTGCGCCCGGTCAGCGTCGAATCCTTGCCGAAGAGACCAAGCACCAGATCGACGCCGCCGCCATAGATGCCCGCGACAGCAACCAACGCCCCACAGATGACAGCTGCAAGAAACAGACCCTTGCGGTGGCCGGGCGAGAGCAGGCCGACGACGCGCATGCCAAGCCAGAGCCCGATGATCACGGCGGTGGTCAATACGGACGTGGCCGATTGCGAAGCGAGCAGCGAATAGGCCGCAAGCAGCCCGAGCGCGCCGGATGCCAGCAGCCACAAGCGTCGCTCCCCAAGAGCGACAGGCGCAATGAAGGCGAAGTAGATGCCGAGCGAGGCGTAGAAACCCAGCTGGTTCTTCGAGGCAAATGCGCCGACGAAGCTGTATGTGCCGTCCAGCGGATCGAGATGGTAGACACCAAAGAGCAAGGAATAGACGAGCACGATCCCGATGCCCGCGATCGCACTGCGCGTCAGCGTTCTGATATCGATGAGCCTCATGGCGATCAGGGCGCAAACGACATGCGACAGATATTGGATCCCGGTGCGGGCCGTCATCGAGGGTGCCGCCGACCAGAAGACCGACAGACAGGCAAAGACGGCAAAGCCGAGGATCCACAGACGCCTGCCGTAGTTGCCGAGCACGCGACGGTAATCGACAAGCACCAGCGGCAGCCACAGTCCGTAGTAAAGCAGGATCGACGCCTGCCCGAAGCGAGACGAATAGGCGAAGACGAAGAACGACAGCGCAATCGCAATGGTGCCATAGGCACCATTGCGATCAGGCGATATCAAGCTCGACTTCGCAATTCTCACGGTCGATCCTACTGCGTCGCGAGGTTGGCTTGAACCTTGATCACGTCGCCCGGCAACACCGGCGTGTTTTCATCGGCAGCGATCTCGGTCGGCTTGCCGTCACGCTCGCGGATGATCGAATAGGCGATGACGGCGTCTGCCGTATTGTCCTTCGATTGTGCCGCTTCCGCCGATTGCAGCAGGGCTTCGGCCATCAGGTCGCGGCTGGTGCCGAGCTTGATCTGCAGCGTGTCGAGTTCCGCTTCGGTGTTCTGGAGATCCTGCGCCAGCTGCGCATCCCAATCGTTGCGAAGATTGGTTTCGTCCTGCGCCGCCTTGCTGACATCCTGCTTTGCCTTGAGCGAGGCCGTGTCGATGTCGAGCAACGCAGATTGCAGTTCGGCGACCCGTTGCTCCAGCGAGAGCTTGCGCTGGCTGAGCGCCAGCCCTTTTTCGGCCAGGCTCTCGACCTTCTCGCGGTCTTCCGCCGCGAGTTCCATCTGGCGGTTCTGCGTTTCCGCTTTCTTTGCCAGCGACTGGATTTCGCTTTCCAGCAATGCCTTCAAGTCGGCGAGCGACTTCAGTTGCAGCTTCTGCCTCCTGTCGCGCGAGCTCATCAGGGCCGTCTCGTTTGCAAGAAGCTTGTCGATGCCGGGTACGCCCTGAAGGTCCTTCGGCAATTCGATGCCCTGCTTGTCGGCAATCTCGGCCTGAAGCCTGGCTCGCCGGATCAGCAGCCGGTTGCGCTCGGCCGTCTGCACGCTCGAATCGCCGTGAGCGTTGATATAGTCGCGGGCGAAACGTTGACCGCTTTCGGAGCGACGCAATCCGCCGCCGAGGCTTATCGCTTTCAGCACCGTCAGATTAGGTGCGAAGGGATATTCGCCAGGCTTTTCGACTTCGCCCGAAAGATAAAGCGGGCGGTATTGTGCAAGTTCGACGGAGGCGGACGGGCGATCGCGCAGACCGAACAGGGTCTGCATCTTCTCGCCGATCGCTTCTCCGACCTCGGTGGTCGTCTTGCCGGCCGCCGGCAGATCGCCGATGAACGGCAACGACAGCGCGCCGGACGGCCCGATGGTATATTCGCCAGTGACAACCGACCAATCACGCACGGCGCCTTCGGCGGTTTGCCACTCGGCGACGCGAATCTTGAGCTTGTCCATGGTGCCAAGCTGATATTCCTCGGCGCCGGCTTGAGTGGCGCCGAGGACCACCGCGGCAACCAGGACCGTGTGGTGAAGGAAACGAGACACCTTGCGGGAAATCCAGGACTTCCCTGACGGAGCGTGTTTGTTCATATGAGGTTCCCGTTAAAAGACGCCGATCCCGCGGTCGACCTATTGGTCGCGCGGGTGCGAAGGCGCTGATCCGTCAGTAGCTGCCGCGCGAGAAGCAAACGGCTGGAATCGTCTTCACGACGATGGAGAAGTCGCTCAGCAAGGACCAGTTCTGGACATAATGAGTATCGAACGCGACGCGTGCCGCGTAGGAAACATCGTTGCGTCCGCTGATCTGCCACAGGCCGGTAAGACCGGGGCGCGATTGCAGGTAGTAGACAGCAGCCTGGTCGTAGAGCTCCAACTCATCCAGCACCACCGGCCGCGGGCCGACGATGCTCATTTCACCGCGGACGATGTTGATGAGCTGCGGGAGCTCGTCGAGGCTCAGCTTGCGCAAAACGCTGCCGACGACGGTGACCCTGGGGTCATCCTGCAGCTTGCGCGTCGCGCGCCACTCCTCATAGGCCGCAGGATTGCTTCTAAGATACTCTTGCAGAATCCGATCACCGTCCGGCCGCATTGTGCGGAACTTCAGGCAACGGAAAGACTTCCCGTTATGACCGATACGGCGATGGCCATAAAAGATGCTGCCGCCGTCGGAGAACTTGACGAGCGCAACCAGCATCAAAAAGAGCGGGCTCAGAAAGACGAGCGCCAGTGAAGCGGCAAAGATATCGAAGCCTCGCTTCGAAATGCCACCCACGGGCGGGAGCGCTGCAGTCTCTGCGGCACTGAAAAACGGCGAACTGGCCGATCGGGTCGCAGACTTCATAGAGATAACTCCATTTAGGTTGGCGATTGGTCGGTCCCTCGAAAGGGAGCGCGCTTATTCAAGAAAGAGTGTGTGGTGAGAATTTGTCTTTTGAGGGCGAAATAGTGGCGGGTACCCGGTAGGCGCCCAAATGACGAATATCACTGATTTCTGATATGTAATATTTCTATCCAGCCAGCCGATATATTATGAGACGATAAAGTCTTACGTTCGGAGCTTTCGTGTATTGTATTGTTGGCGCGCAACTACGTTTCCGAAAAGCGAATATATCTTTGTATCTGTTATGTTTGCGTTCACCTGCAAGCACGTGTCTTGGCGCCGATAAAAATTGGCAGGCGTCAGTCTTTCCGATGAAATGCTGCAATGCGGCAAGATTTTGCGCCGCACGCGCGGCGGGACACCAAAAGTTAATTTCGTAACAAAAGGTGATCGCAATCGTTGCCCAAACAGCAACCAGCGGGCGGTGCGGTCACGACAAGACGCCGGATGGTGGAGGAATTGCCTTTGGATTGCCATGGAGTCGCAACGGTCGAACCGATGCGACATCGAAAAACGGCCAAATTGATTCGAATGCTCTAAACGCGACATAAAGACTTTGGAGGCACAGTGGCAGCAGGGTGCGGGCTTTTGGCGGTTGAAGCGAAAGGGCGCTGCCAATATATTGGAATCCTGAGGAGGAAAGGCCGAACTCCGATGACGACATCGACGACAGAACCGAGCGCGAGGTAGCGCTATGTACGCACCGCGCGTTCTTGTGAGCATGCTCGGCGCCTTGGCCGTGTTTGCGATCGTTACCTATTTCCTAAACGGCTCGCTGGCGTCGACGCTTATCCAGACCATTATATGCGCCGTCCTGATGCAGGTCGGCTATTTCTTCGCCGTGCTTTACCTGGTGTGGAAGAAGGCGCGGGAGAAGGAAAGACAGGCCGCCGAGATGGCGCAGTTGGCCGGCGACGACAAGTCGGCCGCCAAGACCGCGCCGCGCCGCCTCCATCGACCCGGCCATTTTAATCGCTGATCAAGGCTGGTCTCCGCGCTCGGCGGGACACACGGCGGTACTCGAGAAAATCTCAGATTTGACGCGTTTGCGACACGATCGCCCTGCATGGTTCGGCCGTTGCCACCCTGGCGACGTCGCGTGGCTGCGGCTAACCCACGAAGCGGAGCCGCGCTGAAACCGAAATACCGCAGCGCTCGCCAGGACAAGCGCTGCCCGTTAGACACGATGCTGGAGGCCCTCATGACCACAGACGTCTGCGTCATCATCGCCGCAAAGAATGCCGAAGCAACTATTGCCCGAGCCGTTGCATCGGCCCTGGCTGAACCGGAAAGCGCCGAGGTGGTGGTGATCGACGATGGCTCGACCGATGACACCGAGGCGGCAGCGCGCTCTGCCGACGATCTGAGCGGGCGCCTGACGATCGTCCGCTTCGAAAGCAATCGTGGGCCTTCGGCCGCCCGCAACCATGCCATTTCGATCAGCCGTTCACCGGTGCTTGCAATCCTCGACGCGGACGATTTCTTCCTGCCGGGTCGTCTCGGTCGGCTGCTTGCGCAAGACGATTGGGACTTTATCGCCGACAACATCGCCTTCATCGACGAGGCCGCAGCGACCGACGTCGCCCAGAAGATCGATGAGTTCCAACCGCAGCCCCGCCTACTCAGCCTGATCGACTTCGTTGAAGGCAACATCTCCCGGCGCGGCGTGAAGCGCGGCGAGATCGGGTTTTTAAAGCCGCTGATGCGCCGCCGCTTCCTGGAGGGCCACGCCATCCGCTACCGGGAAACGCTTCGATTAGGCGAGGATTACGATCTTTATCTTCGCGCGCTGGCAAAGGGCGCGCGCTACAAGGTTATCCGCAGTTGTGGTTATGCGGCCACCGTCCGCAGCAATTCATTGAGCGGCAGCCACCGCACCGAGGATCTCAAGCGCCTCTACGAGGCGGACCGGATTATCCTGGCCGCAAACACATTGGAGAGCGAGGCTGCGGCCGCCATCCGAAGGCATGAGCGGCATATCAAGGACCGTTATCAGCACCGGCACTTTCTCGATCTGAAGAGAGAACGCGGCGCGGCGGCCGCGATAGGCTACCTCCTGCGCCAACCCGATGCCGTTCCTGCGGTCACGGTCGGCATCATTGCCGACAAGACCGAGCGCTTCAAACAGCCTCACTCGGATGCTCCGGCCGCGCTCGGTGGTTCCGGAGGGTTGCGTTACCTGCTTTCCCCCGTTGCGGACGGTCGCCAATAGTCATTGAGGCCACGGCACTTTCTGGGTGCCGTGGCCGTATCGTCAGAAGTACGCGCGATGCACGGCGGCAAGAGCCTCCAGAAAACGGTCCTTGCGCTCGGCAAGTCGGCCGTCGCTGCTCAATTGCGGCGCCGCCCGGATTGCCTGCCAAAGTGCAAGCGTCGAAGGGGCGGCGAGAACCTGCTTGGCAGCGCTGCGCAAAAAGGTCTGTCTCGGCTCAGCCGCCGCCACCATCACGTTGTGATCGACGGGGCGCAGGTTCGGCACATCAGCCAGCGGCTGTGCCTCGAAGCCCATACCCCAGAAGCGCTCGCCCTTGATCATGGCTTCGGCACGGCTCGAGACCGGCACGTGGCGGGGCTGGTAGTGAACGCCGACGGTGCTTGCCCAGTCGTTCCACTTGAAGCTGTTGATGCTCTCGGACGTGGTGACGGCTACCCATGGCACGCGAAAGGCGTCTGCGAGAATGGCGCCATGCATCGATTCGGCGATGATGAGTTCGGATTGGGCAATCTCGCGGATCACGCTTTTGGCTTCACCCCGCGGGTCGATATAATGCAGGCCAACGGTACCGCAGGTAACCGGCCACATGCCGGCAATGGCGCTTTCCCAATGCGGAACGAAACTGCGTTTGTGGAGCTTCGGCAGGTTCTGAAACTCAGGCATCTCCGCGACCATCACGGCGGGATCGACGATGCCCAGTTCGGGCGCGATGCCAATCTTCCCGGCGGTCAGCGGACCTCGAACACAGCGGATATCCCATTCCTTCGGATCGCGCATGTCTGGCATGGTGCCGTAGCCGAAACCGCTGCCGATAACGAGCTTTCTGACACCGTCAGGCAAAAGTGCCCGGTTGAGCACGGTGCCGACCCCCACCAGCAGGATTTCCTCGTGAACGTCGCGGAACCCAGGCAACAGGAAATCCCAAAGCCAAAGATTTAGGTCGTCGCCAAAATTACCGTGCTGAGATTCCCAGTAATAGGGCTTCATGGGCAGTCCCTTCTTTCAAAATGCTGAATATGTCCGGATGCCGCGCCAGGCGGTCTTGTTCTTCCTCCTCGAAGGAGTGCGTCGTTCAATGCGCGCGAGAAAACTTGCCGACAGCGAGTTCCAGCGCGCTTTGCAAGAGCCTCGGATCACGCAGGACCCAACGCGCCAACAGGCGGAATTGCGGTGACTTGCGTCGCTTGAGCCGACGCGCCTGGCTCCACAGCGCCTGCCGTCGTGCCGTATGTTGATAGGACCGGATCGAGGCGATTGCCGCAGGCTTGCGTGAGAACCGGCCCTCGAGCGTTTCCAGAGCAACGAATGTGTTGAACTGCTGCTGCAGGAACTGCGGCGAATCGTTGTCGATCGAGTGAAAGATGTTGATGCCCTCGCCGCGCTCGGCGCCAGCTTCATCACAAAGCACGACGCGTTTGGCGGCAAGAATGCAGTCGCAGAAGAACAGGACGTCCTCCGCTGCCAGTCTCAGCGCCGCATCGAAGCGGACCGTCTCGAAAAGGCTGCGCCCGATTACCATGCAGGAGAGATGCAGGAAGCTCCAGTTTCTGAGCATCACATTGGTAAGGTCAGGAATTTCGACGACCAGCGGCGCTTCCTGCAGTCTGACGACGCTGTGGCTTTCCGTCAGCTGGGCTACATCAAAATGGTAATAGAACGCCTCGCCGCCGGTGATCGACGCCCAATAGCAGTCGGCGCCGAAGCGGCTCATGCTTTCATAGGCATTCTTCAAATGATCCGGGGTCCATTCATCGTCGGAATCGAGGAACGCCACGAACTCGGAATCGTCTGGAACATGGTCCAGTCCGGTGTTGCGTGCGCCGCCAGGTCCCTTGTTGGGTTGGCTTATCACGGTCAACCGCGCTCGTTCCTGCTCGCTTAACGGCTCCAACTCCTCATCTATCGAATAGGGGGAGCAATCGTCTATCACCAGAACGTGGAAGTCCTGAAACGTCTGGGCAAAGACGGAGGCAAGCGCCCGTCGAAGAATACCCGGTTCCTTCTGGTAGTACGGAATAATAACAGTCAGCTTCGCCATCTTTTTGCCCCTGCGGTTTCTCTAAAAGAGTCTTGCGTGGTCTCCTCCCACCGGGTCGCGGCCTTTCATCTAGCCCTAGTCCTTTGTCGGAAATCCTTCAAAGGCATCATAGGATGCTCGCTATGCCCTCAACCGTAAATGCCAAGTCCGTGACACGGAATGTCGGCTGGAGCGTTCTTTCAAAGACAGGTACTTTCGGGCTGAAATTTGTCACCGTGCCGATTCTTGCGCGTATCCTTACGCCGGAAGAGTTCGGGACGGTGGCCGTTGCGCTCACTGTCGTCCAGTTTCTGGCGATGATCGGCGGTGCTGGTCTCGCCTCCGCGCTCATCATTCAGCGCGACGAAGACATGGAGCTCATCCACTCCGCTTTCTGGGCAAATCTCGCGGTCGCGCTGCTGATGGCGCTTGCGCTTTTCGTCTTCGCCGATCCATTGGCAAGCCTGCTCGGGGCACCCGAAGCGGGGTACCTGCTTCGGATCATGAGCGTGCTGATCCCGCTGCAGCTTGGCGGAGACGTCGCCTACTCTCTCCTCGCCAGGCGGATGAATTTCAGCAAGGACGCGGTCTGGACCATGGTCTCCGAGACCGTCGGGGCGCTTGTTGCCGTCGGCGCAGCACTGCTTGGCTTCGGCGTTTGGTCGCTGCTGGCGCAGCTTTTCGTCTCCGCATTCATCCGCCTTGCCGGCCTCTATGCCGTATCCGGCTATGTGCCGCGGCTGTTTTTTTCCCCACGCCGCGTTCTGACGCTCAGCCGGTTCAGTTTCGGCATGATGGGGTCGGAGATTGCCAATTTCGTCACTTTCCAATCGCCGATGGTGGTGATCAGCCGGTATCTCGGCCTTTCGGACGCCGGTGCCTATTCGGCGGCAAACCGTTTCTCCAGCATTCCCAACCAGATCGTGCTTTCCGCGGTCATGGGCGTGCTCTTTCCCGCCTTCAGCCATATGGGCGAGGATCGCCAGCGGCGGTCGCAAGCGCTGATGTTGAGCACGCAGGTCACCACCGTGCTGTTGGCACCGATGATGTTTGGCCTTTGGGCTCTTGCCGAGCCGGCGATGCTCGTGCTTTTCGGCCAGCAATGGGCGGCAGCCTGGCCGGTCCTTGGTTTGCTTGCGCTGTCAAAGGGACTTTTGACGCCCTGCAGCACCTACGTCCCCTACCTGAAAGGCATCGGCCAGGGGACAGTCCTCTTCTGGTGGGCGGTCATCCGCGCTGTCGTGACGACCGCGGCTGTCGCCTACGGGGCAATGGGTGGCTCACTTGTTGAAGCGATGATTGCGCTCTGCATCGTCAACCTGGCAACGCTGCTCGGCTATTCCTGGGTCGTGTTCCGGGCCGATCGCCTGCCCTTCTTGCGCGGCTTCCTGATCTCGATCAGACCGATGATCGCGGCTTTCGCGATGGCGGTTGCCGTCAGGCTGTTGCTGGACTTCTATGGCGCGCTCATACCGAGCGCGGTTCTCCAGGTGCTGATTGGCACGGCAATCGGTGGCTTGATCTATCTCGCGCTGATGTTGCTCGTCGAGCGCCCGTTGTTGGCGAAACTCTACGGCATGATCCGCAAGCGCAACGCTTCGCCGAGCGTGCCCGCGGCGGCTGAATAACCGATTTCAGGCGCCGGAAACTGCCTCATCCTCGCCGCATTTCGGCTCGGCTCGGGGCCGTATTGGCCGTTTGTCGCGTGACAAGAGAGAAAAACAGCACAATTTTACCGCGACTTGATACACCAAACACTAGTAGAAGCATCAGCAAATAAGCGGTTGATAATATTCCGTAAATGCCCCAAGCATAGGCTTTTTTCCCGACGCCGGCGCGAAAATGGGTAAATCTTCCTAGAAATTATTGAACACCGGATGCTGCATTGCAACAAAGTGCGACCGATTCGTTTGTTGCAGCGCCATATTTTCATCCGTGCCCAGGCCTAGCCTTTAGCACAATGAATGCGGGCTCTGGTCTGCTCTGTTGAAACGGTCGTCTGGAAAATGGCGCTGGCAGATAGGGGTGACGGACATCGTGGATGTGAACGCGAACATCTCGTCGCGGATCAATCTGATGCGCATCGTGCTGATCTCCGGCATCGTCTTCGTGCATGTGCCGCATGATCCGGCGACGAGCCCGTATGTCGGCACCTATGGTGTGCTCGATTGGCTGCGCGTCTTTCTTGGCGACAGCCTTTTTCGTGTCGGCGTCCCGTGCCTCAGCGCGATCTCCGGCTATCTTCTGTTCCGGCGTGGCCTCGACAGTTTCGACTATGGCAAAACGCTCAAGACCAAGGCCAGAACCGTCCTGTTGCCCTTCCTGATTTGGAACATTGCTTTTCTCGCACTGGCCTTCGTTGCGCAAAGCAAGGGTATCAGCTTCGGCTATCTGCCCGATGTCGTGGGCGCAAGCGCACGGGAATGGTTGAACCTCGCCGTGGCGCTCCAGGATCTGCCGATCAACGTGCCGCTCTACTTCCTGCGGGATCTGCTGCTTTGCATCGTGCTGTCGCCGGTACTGGCTTGGCTGATCAAGCGTTATCCGATGCAGACGCTCGCCCTGTTGCTCGCCTATGCCGTGCTACCGCTGCCAAACGGGATTTTCCTGAAGAAGTCGATCCTCTTTGGCTTCAGCGCCGGCATATACATGAGCCTGCATCGCGTTGACGTGCGCAGTCTCGATCGCTTTTCCTGGCCGATTACCATCGCCGTCCTTGGCGCTTCGGTGCTGCTTTCGCTCGTGCTCTTTCAGTACGGACCCGACTTTCCGGTCTGGGTCGATATGCTGCGCAGTCTGACCGCCCTCTCCGGCATTCTCGGCTCCTGGGCGGTTTCCGAGTTGCTGGTCCGCACGAACGTTGGGGCATCTCTGGCGCGCGGCGGCGGGCTCAGCTTCTGGATCTTCTGTACGCACTATCCGCTGCTGGTTCTTTTCTGGATGATCTGGAACCGCGCCGGCTTCGGATATTACCCGGCCTTCTATTACACGGTTCCGTTCATCACGATCGCAATCCTTGTCGCCGCCTACGGCCTCGCCGGGCGCTGGCTTCCGAACCTGACCGCAATCCTGACCGGAAGCCGAGCGGGCGCCGCCCGGGGCGCGAAGGCGCGGCCGGCGGAACAGCGCGCCGAACTTTCACCACAGCAAAGGACCTGACCATGAGATCTTCTGGACCTCACCGCCTCGCCCTGTTGAGCCTTGTCGCCGTCGGCCTTGCCGGCCCGGCAAACGCCGGGGACACGGCAGAGGCAAAGTCCTTCATCGACGACTTCGATACCCTCGACACCGGCATCTGGTATGTCTCAGACGGCTGGAACAATGGCGCCCACCAGAACTGCACCTGGTCCAAGAAGCAGGTGAAGGTCGAGAACGGCATCGCGGAACTCTCCTTCACCGAAGGAAAGCTTGGCGAGCGCAACTACGCCTGCGGCGAGATCCAGACACGCAAGCGCTTCAGCTACGGGACCTATGAGGCCCGCATCAAGACGGCCGATGGTTCCGGGCTGAACTCGGCGTTCTTCACCTATATCGGCCCGGCCGACAAGAAGCCGCACGACGAGATCGATTTCGAAGTCCTCGGCAAGAACCCCGCAAAGGTTCAGATCAACCAGTATGTCTCTGCCAAGGGCGGCAACGAAAAGCTTGTCGACGTGCCCGGCGGCGCCAACCAGGGCTTCAACGACTACGCCTTCGTCTGGGAGAAGGAACGTATCCGCTACTACGTCAACGGCGAACTCGTCCACGAAGTGACCGATCCCGCGAAGATCCCCGCCAACCCGCAGAAGATCTTCTTCAGCCTTTGGGGAACCGACACGCTTTCGGATTGGATGGGCGCCTTCTCCTACAAGGGACCGTCGACCATGCAGGTCGACCGGATCGCGTTCACCGCGCCGGGAGACGAATGCCAGTTTGCCGAATCGGTCGCCTGCCGAACGAACTAAGCGGCGGCCAGGAACCGCATTCCTAATCGACGCGTTCAAACCGCGACGCCCAACGTTTCAAACGATGCTCAGCGACGGCCGAGCAGAGAACCGGATATTCGATATTCATGCTGCAGGTACTTTATTTCGCACAGGATCTTGCCGACCCCGCCGTTCGCCGGCGTGTCCTGATGCTCCTTGCCGGGGGTGCAAGGGTCAAGCTTGCGGGGTTCAGGCGCGACGCCAACCCGCTGGCGGCGATCGAGGGCATCGAGCCCATTGAGCTCGGGACAACGCATGACGGGCGTTTCGTTCAACGGATCGGCGCGATTGCCAAGGGCTGCCTTTCACTCAGGCAGGCGCTGCGCAATGTCGAACGCCCGGACTTGATCATCGCGCGCAATCTCGACATGCTGGCGATCGCCAGGAAGGCCGTCAGTGTGTTCGGCGGTGACGTGCCAATCGTCTACGAATGTCTCGACATTCACCGCCTGCTTCTGCGCCCCGACATCGCCGGCAAGACGTTGCGGGCGAGTGAAGCGTTCCTCGGACGTGATGCCCGGCTCCTGATCACCAGTTCTCCGGCCTTCGTCGAGCACTATTTCCGCCCACTTTCCGGCATCTCGGCGCCGACCATGATGCTGGAAAACAAAGTGCTCGAGCTCAACGAGACCATGGTGCGACCATTGGTTCCGGCAGCGTCGCCGCCAAAGGATGGGCCGTGGCGTATCGGGTGGTTCGGCGCATTGCGCTGCCGCAAATCGCTGGCGCTGCTGTCGGCCTTTTCCCGCAAAATGGAAGGACGCTTCGAGATCGTGCTGCGCGGTCGGCCGGCCTATTCGCAGTTCGATGACTTCGAGGGCTTCGTGCGCAACGAACCCTTCATGCAGTTCCACGGGCCTTACCGCAGTCCGGAAGAACTGAGCGACATCTATTCCGACGTGCACTTCACCTGGGCGATCGATTTCTTCGAGGAAGGCCAGAACTCGAAATGGTTGTTGCCGAACCGGCTCTACGAGGGCTGCCGCTTCGGCCGTGTGCCAATTGCGCTGCGCGGTACCGAGACGGCACGGTTCCTGGCCATCCGCGGCCTCGGCATGCTGCTCGACAAAGCGGAGCCGGAGGCGCTCGCCGCCCTGCTCGGCTCGATCGACCCCGAGCGCTACATTGAGGCATCCGGCCGGATCGCGACTTGCGCGGCTGATACCTGGATTTTCAGCCGCAGTGACTGCGAAAGCCTGGTCCGGCGGCTTTCGGCGGTCACGTCGGCGGCTCCGCCGCGGATCGCGCCTAACCTTTCCCCAACTCCTCAGAACGAAGGCGGATTGTCATGAGCAACAACACGCTGGCTTCGACACGAACCCTTATCGTCATTCCCTGCCTCAACGAGGCTGAGCACATCGAAGGCCTGGTTGAGGGACTGCGACCGGCAGCGGCGCGTCTCAACGGCGCCATTCTGATTGTCGACGGCGGCAGCACGGATGGCACGCGCGAGATTGCTGCGCGCCTTGCCAAGGCGCATGCCTCGGTGCTTGCTCTCGACAATCCGAAGCGCATCCAGAGCGCGGCGATCAATCTTGCCGTCGCCGAATACGGAGCGTCCTACGATTACCTGATCCGCATCGATGCTCACGGGACCTATCCAGACGATTACTGCGAGCGTCTTGTCGAAGAGGCGCTTGAGACCGGTGCGGACTCCGTCGTCGTCGCAATGCAGACGGTCGGCTTCACGCCTTTCCAGAAGGCGACGGCCTACGCCCAGAATTCCAAGCTCGGCAATGGCGGCGCCAAGCATCGGCTCGGCGCCACGAGCCACTGGGCCGATCACGGCCACCATGCGCTGATGCGGATCTCCGCCTTTCAGGCAATCGGCGGCTATGACGAAATCTTCAGCCACAACGAAGATGCGGAGTTCGACTACCGCTTCCGTCAAGCGGGCTATCGCATCTGGATGACCGACCGGACGAGCATGGTCTACTATCCGCGCGCCAAGGTCGGCCCGCTCTTTCGCCAATACTTCGCCTATGGACGGGGGCGCGCACGCAATGTCCTGAAGCACCGCGCCTGGCCGAACCTGCGGCAGCTTCTGCCGCTCGCCGTGGCACCCGTCGCCATTGGCGCTCTGCTGGCCGTCATCAACTGGCTCGCCGTCGTGCCGGTGGCACTGTGGGCCGCCGCCTGCATCGGCTACGGCATGTGGATGGCGCTCGGCCAGCGGAACCCCTATGGCCCGCTTGCAGCCCTTTCAGCCATGGTGATGCATTTCGCCTGGTCGGCCGGCTTCTGGCGCGAGCTTCTTACCGCGCGAAACCGAAAGGTGGCGCCATGACCGATCTTACCAGAAAACGGATCGATATTGCGGTCTGCACCTTCCGCCGTCCGGAACTAGCGGAAACGCTGCATTCGTTGGCGCTTATCACGGTGCCCGCCGATGTCGACATCCGCGTCATCGTTGCCGACAACGACACGACGCCGAGTGCCGAGGCGCTGGTCAACCAGATGCGCCCGACCATGCCCTTCGAGATCCTCTACGTGCATTGCCCGGCCTCGAACATCTCGATCGCCCGCAATGCCTGTCTCGACAATAGCGCCGGTCACTATCTCGCTTTCGTTGATGACGACGAGACCGTATCGAGGGCGTGGCTCCTGCAATTGCTCGACACGGCCGCTACGACCGGGGCCGATGTCGTGCTTGGCCCGGTTCGCGCCGAATACGCGTTGTCCGCGCCGAACTGGATGCGCCGCGGCGACTTTCATTCGACCCGCCCCGTATGGGTCGATGGCGAGATCCGCACAGGCTACACCTGCAACGTCCTGCTCGATCTCACCCGGCCGGTCCTTTTCGACAGACGGTTCAACCTGGCGCTCGGGCGGACTGGTGGTGAGGACACAGAATTTTTTCGCCATATGCATGCGGCCGGCGGACGTCTCGCCTATGCCCCGGAAGCATTGGTCTTCGAACCGGTTCCGGAAAAGCGCGCGCGCCTTGCCTGGCTTGCCAAGCGCCGCTTCCGTTCGGGCCAGACCCACGGGCGCCTGTTAAGCGAGCCGGGCCAACCCGGCAGGCAGTTTGTGGAAATCGCCCGAGCGATGGCCAAATCCGGCTATTGCGCTGCAGCGAGCCTGCTTCTTCTCGGATCGCCGGTCGCCCGTTCGCGCTACGCCCTGCGCGCCGTCATGCATGCGGGTGTCGTCAGTGGGCTTCTCGGCGTACGTGAACTCCAGCAGTATGGGGCCGCGACCGCCGGATGACGCTCCCAGCACCAGACGTCAGTTTTGTCGTCGCGGCCTATAACGCCGCCGACACCATCCACCGCGCCATTGAGAGCGCGCTCGCACAGGAAGAGGTCGACCTGGAAGTGATCGTCGTCGACGATTGCTCCACCGACGACACCTGTGCCGTGGTCGAAGAGATCGCGGATCCACGGGTGCGGCTGTTGCGGCTTGCGAAAAACCGTGGGCCTGGCGGAGCGCGCAATGCCGGGCTTGAAGCGGCGCGCGGCAATTGGATCGCCATTCTCGACGCGGACGATACGATCAGCCCCCGACGGCTCTCCCGCATGATCGCGCTGGCGTCGACGGCGAGCGCCCAGATTGCCGTCGACAACATCGACGTCGCGAACCTCGACGGGCGCGTCGAGCGCATGTTTCCCGAAGCCTTGCTCGAACACCACCGGGTGCTGACGCTTGCAGCCTTCATTCAATCCAATGTGCTTTTCCGCTCGACCTATAATTTTGGCTATATGAAGCCGATTTTCGAGCGCCGTTTCCTGAACGAGCATGGCCTTCGCTTCAAACAGTCCATCCGGATCGGTGAAGACTACATCCTGCTCGCATCTGCGCTCGCCCATGGCGGACGCTGCATCGTCGATCCCTCAGCCGGTTATTGCTACCACATTCGCGAAGGCTCGATCTCCCGGGTGCTCGAACTTCGCCATATCGAGGCGATGATTGCAGCCGACAAGGATTTCCTCGCAAACCACTCGATCGATGCCGAAGCGATGACAATGCAGCGTCGTCGCGACAGGAGCCTGCGCGAGGCGCATGCCTTCCTGCGCCTCGTCGATCATCTGAAATCCAGATCGTTGGTTGGGGCCGCCCAGGTGGCCTTGTCCGACCCCCGAGCGCTTCGGCACCTCAGAATGCCGATCGCCGTGCGGCTGCGCCGTTTGCTTGCGCCGCTCGCACGATTGAAGTCCGCCACACCGACGGTGGCGGCTGAACGATCCACCTCGGGCAATAGCCCTCACGTACGTAAAGGATAAAGCCATGGACCGTATCAGGACCGTCAGGAAAGCTGTGATCCCGGTCGCCGGCAATGGAACGCGGTTCCTCCCCGCGACAAAGGCGATACCCAAGGAGATGCTGACGATCGTCGATCGTCCTGTCGTGCAATATGCGGTCGATGAAGCCCGCCAGGCGGGCATCGAGCACGTCGTTTTCGTTACTAGCCGCAACAAGCAGGCAATCGAGGACCACTTCGACGACACGCCGGAACTCATCTCGTCGCTGACCCGTTCCGGCAAAAACGCCCAGATTTCCGAACTGGAGGAGATGCTGCCGCGTGCCGGCTCGGTCAGCTTTACGCGGCAGCAGGCGCCGCTCGGCCTTGGCCATGCAGTCTGGTGCGCGCGCGACGTGATCGGCGACGAGCCTTTCGCGCTGCTCCTGCCGGATATGCTGTGTCACGGCGCACGCGGCTGCATGGCCGGCCTCGTCGATCTCTATCGCCAGACCGGCGGCAACGTGGTCGGGGTCGAGCAATGCGCTCCGGAAGATGCGTCGAAATATGGCATCGTCGGCAAGGGTGACACCATTCCCCACGGTTTCGAAGTCACGAAAATGGTCGAAAAGCCGCGTGCCGGCGAAGCACCGTCGAATTTTTACCTGAACGGCCGCTACATCCTTCAGCCCGAGATTTTCGACATTCTCGCGCACCAACAACGGGGTGCCGGCAACGAAATCCAGTTGACCGACGGGATGCTGAAACTCTCGCAAAATCAAGCGTTTCACGCCCATCCCTATGAAGGGCGCACCTTCGACTGCGGTTCCAAGGAAGGCTTCATCGCCGCCAATGTCGCCTTCGCGCTCGCGCGCTCTGACCTCGGCGACGTGGTCTATGCCGCGGTCAAGGACATGGTTCTGTCTCATGAAGGCCGCATCCGCGCGGCATAAGGCTGGTTTGGCGCCTCTTATCGAGGCGCCAGCCTTCGGACCAAAAGGGAAACGGACAGAGCGACCCAATGAACCAAAGAAGTCTCCCCTTCAATAGCGTTGTGCCGAGGGAAATGGAGGAACCCGATAGGTTCATCGACCTTGACCAGCTCTTCTCGGTCATCGTTCGCCGCGCCAGGCTGGTTGGCGCGTTCGTCGTGCTGTTCATGGCACTTGGCGCGGTCTACCTCGTTTTCGCGACGTCGTTCTATACGTCGATGACGCAAATCCTGCTCGACGAGAACCTCTCGAAATACGCCGAGGAGCAAGCAACGCCACAAAACAGCCAGCTGCTCGACACCCAGATGGCAAGCGCCGTCGAGATCCTGAAGTCTGGCGAGCTCGCCTTGCGGGTCGTCGACAAGATGAAACTCGACGACAACGACACGGTCCTCAATCCGCCACGCTCGCCCCTCGGCGCCGTCAAGGACTGGCTGAGATCCGTGATCGGCGTTTTTTCGTTTGGATCCGATATTTCCGAAGAGGCGGCCCGCAATGGCCGACGTCAGAAGGCAGCCGCGCTCATCCAGCAGGGGCTGGCCGTCGAGCGCGTAAACCGAAGCTCCGTTGTTGCGCTTGCTTACCGTTCCAGCGATCCGCAGCTCGCCGCCGCTATCGTGCGCGGCTATGCGGATGCTTATCTCAACGATCAATTGAACGCTAATTTCGATGCGACGGAGCGCGCCTCCGTCTGGCTGCAGGAACGTCTTGCCGACCTCAGGCAACGCTCGCAGGTGGCTTCGCTCGAGGTGGAGAAATACCGCAGCGAGAACGGCCTGACGCTCGCTCGCGGTGAGCTGATGTCCGAACAGCAACTGGCAGATCTCAACAGCCAGCTCATCATCGCTCAAGCCGACACGGCAAGCGCGTCCGCACGGTTCAAGCAGTTCCAGGCGATCGTCGACCAAGGGCCTGAAACCGCGGTCAAGAACGCAACGATTTCCGCCAAGGAGGGCGACAACTCTGTCATCCGCGAACTGCGTACCCGTTACCTGGCCGTCAGCAAACGCGAACAGGAAGTGACGCAAAGCTTCAGCGCCGACCATCCCCAGGCAGTATCGCTGCGCAAGGAAAAGTCCGATGTCGGCCGCCAGATCTTCCAGGAACTGGAGCAACTCACCGCAAGTTACCGCAACGAATATGAGGTCGCCCGCTCGCGCGAGGCTTCGCTCAGGGAAAACATCGAAGGCACAACGGGCCGCAACTCCGATGCGAACCTGTCGCTCGTGCATCTGCGCGAACTCGAGCAGAAGTCGGCAGCGTTGAAGACCCTCTACGAGACCTACCTGAACCGGTATGAGCAGGCCTCGCAGCAGCGCTCCTTCCCGATCGCCAAGGCCCGAGTGATTTCCACGGCTGGTGTTCCGACCTCGCCCTCAAGTCCGAAGAAGACCTTGGTTCTGGCACTTTCGGCGGTGCTCGGCATGATGGCAGGCGGTGCGTTCGCAGCTTTCCAGGAGTTCCGCGAGCGGACCTTCCGGCTCGAAAGCGACGTGCGTTCAATCCTCGGACACAGGTCTTTCGGCTATGTTCCGCTGATCGGCCCGCGTCAACTGACCACGACCGACCGGGTTCGCGCGCGGTTGATGAAGGGCAGGACGCCCCAGCCGACGACACAGGCCGCAGAGCCGTTGCCGTTCGAACGGGTCAGTCGCATCGTGCTCGACGCGCCGCGATCGTCTTTCGCCGAGACCTTCCGCAACGCCAAGCTCGCCTGTGACCGGATGTTGCACGGCAACGGTTCGCGGGTGATCGGCATCGTTTCTGCCGTTCCGGACGAGGGCAAGTCGATCATCGCGGCGAACTTTGCCGCACTGCTCGCAGCGAGCGGCAAGAAGACGCTGTTGATCGACGCCGACATCCGCAAGCCGGGGCTGAGCAAGATGATCAATCCGCCGCCAAAGACCGGCCTCGTCGAGGCGCTGATCGGCGAATCTTCCTGGCCCGCCGGCATCAAGATCGACCAGAAGACAAAACTGGCAATCTTCCCGGTTGGCGGGGAAGCCGGGGCAAAGAGCGAGCCCTATGACAGCCACGAGTTGCTCGCCTCCCCGGCGATGGCCGACCTTATCGACAATGCCCGCAAATCGTTCGACTATGTGATTGTCGATCTTGCAGCACTTGCTCCGGTGGTCGATGGCAAGGCGTTTTCGCCGCTCGCCGATGGCTTCATCTACGTTGCAGAGTGGGGCCGCACGCCGTCGCGTCTCGTGCGTGATCTGCTCAACTCCGAACCGCAGATCAACGGCAAGATCCTTGGCGTGATCCTCAACAAGACGGACATGAACGAGCTGGCGAAGTACAGCGACTTCGGCGGCGCTGAGCACTATCGCCATCGTTTCGAGAAGTACTACGTCGAGAACGCCGGGACCTACCGCAAGACTGAGGCGGCCTGACCGCCCTCCCTTGCGCGTCGAGACACGAAGCCTCGGACCGGAAACGCTCCGAGGCCTCTCACTGTGGGTGGTCGCAGGCTAACAGGGCTGAGAATGCCATCCACTGTCGAGCGAAAGCCCGAAAAAGATGATTGCAGCGCCAGCGGAAAGCTATTCGGCGGACGGGTGTGGTAGCGAGGGCGATCCCAGCAACCTCAACCGTGCAAGATGGGGCGAAGACGTGGATGCAAGCAATCTGGGATCACGCACACGTTTCACGAAAGCGATTACGCCTACGCTCAGTTGAATAACGTTTGAGGCGAATTATGATTCCAGACGAAATTACCGCGGCGGCGTGGACCATTTCAGCCAGACATCTCGCACGCGGACAACGCGACCCTACGATGATGATTGCCGAGGCGATTGCGTTGGAGCGGCAACGCTGTTTGGCCATTGCCACCGAATGCTGCGGAGAAAACAGCGGCGTGGCCAGAGAAATACGAAACGCCGGCAGTTAGGTGACGTGTTTCAATCTACTCCGTTGTAGGTGGCCGGCGCCAACTGATGGTGCTTGCCGTACTCACGCGTTGATGATGCCTGCGGCGATCGCGAAAAGTGCGCTATCAATCGACTGGTACCATCCGCGGAGCTCAATCCCTCCAGAAGAGCGGGGTCAGGATGACCAGCACCGTCAGGATTTCGAGCCGGCCAAACAGCATCATCACCGACAGAAGGTATAGGGCTGGCTCCGACAAGGTCGAGAAGTTACCAGCCGGTCCGATGATCGGCCCGAGCCCGGCGCCGACATTGGAGAGCGCTGTGGCAACGGCGGAGGCAGCAGTGACGAGATCATAGCCCATCGCGCCCATCGCCAGGCTGCCGAACGCCCAGATGAACATATAGGCGGTAAAGAACATGAAGACTGTGCGCTGGACATCGATATCGATGAGGCCCTTGCCGTAGCGCACCGTGTGGACCGCATTCGGATAGATCAGCTTGAAGAGGCCCGCCCGAATGGAATTGAAAATGATGATGAAACGGTAGGCTTTCATGCCGCCGGCCGTCGAGCCGGAGCACCCGCCCATGAAGGTTGCAGCGAAAGCAAGGGCGACGATGAACTCCCCCCACAGCATGTAGTCGTCGCTGGCAAAGCCGGTCGTCGACAGGATTGACGAGACCGTGAAGAACCCATGTGCAAGCGCATCGCTCGCTGTGACGTCATTGGCAAGGCGCTGATAAAGACTTGCGGCAAGCGCAAGTATGGTCAGATAGGACAGGAAGACGATGATTTGCGGATCCTTCAGCGTATCGAGCCGACCGCGAACGATGAAGAGAATAAGCACCGAAAACGGCAGGCTGCTCAAGGCCATGAAGAACGTTGCGACCCACAGGATCGGCAGGCTCTTGAAGTAGCCGAGCGAGGCGTCGTGGGTGGCGAAGCCTCCGGTCGCGATCGTCGACATCGCATGGTTCAGGGCGTCGAAGCGGCTCATGCCGAGATAGGCATAGATAATCGCGCAGGTGACCGTCAGCACCACGTAGATGAGGATGAAGGCACGGGTGAAGGTGACGATCCTTGCGAACGGCTTCTCGGTCGTATCCGAGGATTCCATCTTGAAGAAGGACATGCCGCCGACACGCAGGTAGGGCATGACGAAGAGCCCGAGCGCCACGATCCCGATGCCGCCCAACCAATGCAGCAGTGAGCGCCAGAGCAAAATGCCCGGGGGAGCGAAATCGAGACCGGTGATCACCGTTGAGCCAGTTGTGGTGATGCCAGAAACGGATTCGAACAGGGCCTTGGCGAAATCGAGTTTCAGCGACGAGAACCAGAAAGGCACCGCGCCTACGAGCGAGATGACGAGCCAGAGCAAGTTGACGACGAGGAAGCCCATCTTGCGGCTGAAGGGCGGAGGGCCGCCCTGCGTCGCGGCCATCGTCAGAAGTGAGACGCCCCCGGTAATGAAGGCCGACACGGCAAATATCCGCCAATCCGGATGCCCATAGAACAGGTCCACCGCCGCCGGAAGAAGCATCGCAAGCGACAGGTAGAAGGCTGCCTTCGCGGCGATGTTGATCGCGGATTGGTAGAGAGATGCATGCAATGGTCGACGGCCCCAGCGCAGTTGTCCGAAAGCCCGAATCGGCTGTTGGGATCGGCCGCCATTCAATCTGAAAGTCGCGCGATTCGCACCCGCCGCTGCCGGCAAGTCCATCGGACGCAGGCCGAAAGCCCGCTTTCTATCTCACATTCCGCGCGTTTTATCACTGCCGGCGGGACGAGCAGCAGCGGCAAACGCCGTTACGCTGCGGTTTCCACAGCCGTTCTGCGGCATTTTGCCCATTCAACTCTAACTCACGAAAAGATCAGGCCTTTCGGGCGCGACAAGTCATCACCTTGACTTATTTCAGCGTGTAAAGCCTGCTGCATCCATTCCACATGCAACCTTGAGCACAACCGATGACACCCGCCCGTTTCACCCAATGCCTTCTCGTTCTTCGTTGGACGCCGATCAATCTGGCGAGCGCCCTGCATTGCAACCTGGCGTGGATCGAGGCGATGGAGACCGGCGAAGAAAAGGTTCCTGACGAGCTCGCGACCTGGCTGGAGACGCTGGCACGCACCCACGAGGAACTCGGCTTCCCCGTCACCTATCGCGGCAAAGGCTTGGAGCCCGCATCGAGCCGCGCTGCGCGCCGTTGACTGACGCAGCCGGGCGCTGATCCAAGCGGAACTCTGCGCAGGGAGGGTCAATTGTTCTCCGGGGCGATTGCCAAGGCACCGGCAGGGCTGAGCGTACCACAGCGCCAGAGCCGATAAGATTGCTGCGTATCCCAGTCATAGTAGTAGGCCGCATCCAGTCGCTTCGCCTTGGCGAAGTCGGAAAAGACAGCGCGCATGGCGGCAATCGCGCCCTCGCGCTGGCTGTCGTCGATAGGACACGTGCGGGCCGTGTTGGCGATCCCCCACTCCGTCACCCAGCATGGCCTGCCGCTATCCGATGGCTCGCAGAAATCGAGCAGCTTGGTGACGACGGATCTGATCGCTTTTGGATCCTTTCGGGCGGGGTAGATGTGGATGCCAAAGGCATCGACAAGCTGGTCCATTCCCCGGTCTCGCAGAAGCGTTATCACCTCAGCCGGATCGAGCCGCTCCATGCCTTGCCGGTCCGCCTCCTTGGCGCCCATGTCGGAGAGCCCGGCAGAGACGATGGCGGCGCCGCTGCTCTCGGAGCTTTTGCGCACCTCGTCCCGGGTGATCCTTAGCACCTCTATGTAGCGGTCGAGGCCCTCTTCGAAACCTACGCGATCCTTGAGATCGGCGACCGTTCGCGGCGTCGGCTGACCGGGTTTCTGATAGACGGCAAGATCGCCATTGTAGCCGGCAAGGTTGATCTCGTTTCCAGGCTCCACCGCGTCGAGGCGAACACCGAGCGCGTCCAGCCGCGTGAGTGCTTCGCGAAGACGAAGGCGGTATCGGTCGAGATCCAGCTCGGACAGGCGGTTGATGTCCCAGATGCGCCCCTGGCCACTGCGGGGCCGTACCGCATCCGCATAGTAGCTTTTGTTCGCAAGCTGAATTTCGAGCAGGATACGCAATCCGAGCCGGCTGGCTATGCCGACAGCCTCGATGCTCTTTTCGACCGGCCGAGACAGGGAGAGCCGCACGTGCGTGGCGCCGCTATCGGCGATCTCTTTGAGCACGCGCTCCTGCTCGGCACGGTCGAGCCAGGCGAGATTGAGCCGATTGACCCCGTAGCGCGCGAAAGCCGCGCCCTCGGCCAACGCCGGCAGGGCGTCAGCGATCGCCGCCAGGGAAAGCTGGGCAGCAAGGAGCAGCGCCCATGGCGCTGCTCTCGCGAAGGGCCGATTAGATCCCAACCTGTTTGAGCGCACTTTGGAAGTTCGCCTCGCAAGCCGAGTACCGCTCGGTGACGGCCTGTGCATCGATCTTTGACAGGAAGTTGGCGAGATGGGCGCGCTTGTCGTTTTCGCGGTTCCACACGCCCGCCTCGATATAGGGGAAGCCGATGAATTCGAGCATCTCCCGCATGCGGTCGTCGACGGCGATCATGAGCGACGGCGTACCCGCCTGCATGCCGATGACGCAGCCATGGAACCGCCGGCCGATGCAGAGGTCTCTCGACGACGACCAGGCGCGCCACTGGTTGGTGTCGAAGAACACCATGAGCTCGTTCTCTCTCTGCCACTTCTCCTGGTGTTTGTATTCGGTCTTGCCGGTGATGCGTCCGCTCGAGCGGTCGTAGACGGGGGCGTTGTCGTCGACGGGAAGCGTAAGGTTATAGGCGACGACCTCGTCCTGGATGACGTAGCTTGCGACGCTATCGGGCTTCAGCAGCGCATGGGCATCGACGATCGTGTCGGCGACGCTACCGAGATAACCGCCGAGCGCCAGCTTCTGGGCCGATGCCAGATCCGCATTGGCAAGAGACGTCAACGAGCGTCGCATCTCGTTCGGTGCGAAGAAGAGCGAAGGGCAGCCGGTCGGCTTGACGAACTTCATGCCCTCTGCCCTGAGGAACTCCGCGGTGAAATAGCCCCGGGTCAAGAAGAAGCTCTCCTTCTGCTTTAACACTTCGAGGAACCGCAAAGTACCGGCAGGCAGGTTCTCCTTGAGCCCTTCCCGCTTCTGGATGCCGATGCCCATCACCAGCACGGGCATCTTCAGTTTCTCGAAGACATCGGCTTCGAGATCGGCGGAATATCCCGGGCGCAACAGGTTCGCCGAGGCGAACACGCACATGTCGAATTCCTTGTTCAGGGCATCATAGACATCGTTGGCGCCGCGGCTGTTGACCAGGTGCCAGAAGGGCACATAGGTCACGTCATGTCCGCGCAAGGCGTAAGCTGCACCCTCGCCGATCAGGTAGTTACCGGTGTTGGCGATCTTCTTGACCTGGTCGATCAGTTCCTTCTTGCTTCGGATGTCGTCGAAGTAGGGCTTGTGATGGACCGTCGCACCGGAAACACGCGAGACGGTACGCTGGAGATATGAGGGGATTCCGGTGAGCAGGATACGCATCGATACACCTGAGTTATGGGCTGACCCACAGAGTTGACGTAGAGCGGGATGAGGAGATGTGTGTGGGGTCTTCCTTATCCCGCCCGAACATTATGAAATCGATCGCATTCGTGCCTCGGGTAGAACGCACCCGAGGCGTCAGCGATTTATTGGCCGATGCCGATTTCGCGCAGCACCGTTCGGAAGTTGCGTTCGCGATCGGAGTAGCGGTCGACGAGTTCGGATGCGTTGAGCCCGGCCAGATGGCTGGCGACGAATTCCGCGCGGTTTTCGGCTTTTTCGAGTTCCTGCACCTCGACCGACGGAAGGCCGGTAAAGCCCAGCATTTCGCGCATCCGGTCGTCAACTGCCACCATTAGGCTCGGCACGCCTGCCTGCATGGCGATGATCGAGCCGTGGAACCGCCGGCCGAAGTTGAAGTCCATATGCGAGGCCCAGGCGCGCCACTGATTGGTATCGAAGAAGGTGCGCAAGTCGAACGGCACCTTCAGACGATCCGTACCCGGATAGGCGATATCGCCGAGCATCTTTCCGGAGCAGGAGTCAAAAACTCTGCCATCGGCATCCGGCTCGACCTTCATGTCGAAGTGCAGGAACTCATCCTGGATAACATATTGCGGCTTGGCTCCCTCGGGGTTCAGCGCAATCGCATCGACGATGCAATCGTGATTGGCGCCGAGATAACCCGAAAAGATCGTCTTTGCCTGGCCGATCTTGACGCTCGGCAGCTTCTTCATAGACGCGCGCATGTTGTTCGGTGCGAAGTAGACCGAGGGGCAGCCGGTCGGTCGAACGTACTTGAAGCCCTGGTCCTTCAGATAGCCAGCCGTCTCATAGCCACGGGTCAGGAAATAGTGTTCACGGTCCTTGAGCACGTCGAGCAGCCGCTTCGTTCCCTCCGGCAGGCCTGTTTCCAGGTCCTTGCGGTTCTGATGGCCGATGCCGAGCATGACGATCGGCATCTTGAGCTTGCTCAACACATCGGCTTCGGCATCCGCCGACAGCCCCTTGCGCAGGAGATTTGCGCAGGTGAAGACGCAGATGTCGAAGTTGTTGTTGAACTCGTCGAACCCGCTGCCGTTCTTGTGGCAGTTGTAGAGATGCCAGAACGGGATCTGCTTGGCATGCGGCGCGATGGCACGCAGAGCTCCCTCACCGATCAGATAGTTGCCGGTGTTGCTGATGTTGCGAAGCTCCTGAAGAAACTCGTCCTTGGATTCGGGCTGTTTCTGCCGTTCCGAATAGGAAACCGACAGGCCATTCGCGCCATTGGCGAGGCGCGTGTAATGGCCAGGAATGCCCGTCAGGAGGATTCTTGGACGCATGCGTAAGTCCCTTCTAGTTAAAAAGTCGCCCGGCGCGCTCAAACTGCTGCTGCAACGCCGGTATTGGATGTCTCACGCGCACGGATAACCTTGGCGCGCGAAAGAGATGAATTGTTCACGGAGCCGTCACACCAGCCAAGGAACTCCGCGAAAGAGTTTGGCCAGGCACGGCGCGCCGCCGTTCTGAGGCAGCCTTCCATGATGGGGGCAAGCAGGTTGCGGTCATGAGCAACCTCAGTGATCGCCTTCACCATGTCTCGTACCACTTGCGGGTCGGAGGGAGCGTCGATCAGGATGCCGTCCTCACGATCAACGATCAGCTCGTCGACGGCCCCGACGGCAGTCGCGATCGGGACGCAGCCAAGCTGCTGCGCTTCAGCGATCATCAAGGGCGCACCTTCCCAGCGCGACGGCATGACCAGCACGTCGGCCCAGCCGAGCGCCTTGATCAGATCCCGGCTTGCAAAGACGGGCGGGCGCACCTCGACGCCAAGCTCTTTCAGCCGGTCGGTCCAGGAGAAGCTGGCATCAGCCAGGATCTCGCCGCCGATCGCCCGGGCGTCGAACGGCACACGCGCCGCGCGCAGCTCCGAAATCGTCGCGGCGAGCCGGTCGATGCCTTTCTGCTGGTCGAGGCGGCCCATGTAGAGAAGCCTCAACCGATCGTCCTTACGTTCGATCCGCCGCACCTGCAGCACCTCCGCAAGCACCTTCGGCGGGACCGAGAAGCTCGCGCCGTTCGGAACCGCGAATATCTTTTCAAGCGGTACGCCGAAGCTATGCAGATAAAACTTGAGCTGTTCCGAGCAGGTCAGGAAGGCGTCGTAGCAATGCTCGTGCGCGATCGCTGCGAAAGGCTGGCCGGCCGGACGCTTGAACGGCGTGTTGTCAACGACGTGCAGATAGCAGGCCGTGCGCGTGCCTTCGGAACGCAGCCGGGCGATCAGCGGGTGCATCGCCATGACGTGGTTGTTGATGACGAGATCGAATCCCGAAAGCTGGCCCTTCAACGCGCCCCAATCGACCTCATGATGTTCGGCGATGAAGTCGTGTCCGAGGAACGAGCCGGAGCCGCCCCAGGCCGGAATGCCCTGATCCCAGAAATGAACGTAATCGAAGCTCGCATCGAACTCGTCGATCACGTCCATTCGGCTGGTGCCAAGCACGAACAGATGCGTCTCATAGCCGGCGGCGCGCAATTCCCGGGACGCAGCATAGATCACCTTCTCGGCGCCACCGAAGGAGGCGTTGGGCACGAGCAACGCTGCCGTTTTCTTTCCGGCCTCGCTGTGACCGAGCGGCAGCACCGGCGAACCGCCGATTTCCGTGCGTAAGGCTTTATGCAGATCGGAATAGGGCATGAGCCGTGGCGGGCGCCAGGTCCAGCGGCGGCCGGCGGTGCGGCGCAGCGGGCTCGTGGCAATGGCGTTGACGCAGTTGATCATGACCTGTTGCGGCGTGATGAGCGTGCGGCGCGGCAGGGCCCTCGGGAATGGGAACCGCACTTTGAGGACCGCCGATGTCGGCCAGACCTGCTGGCTGCCGATCGAGGCGAACCAGTCGAGCGCGTTGTTGCGGATGACATCGCGCAAAAGCGCCGTCGAAATGAAGATGAGATCCGGCTGGCCGAGGTGCTCGGATCCGGCATCGAGGAAAGTCGGCTCGATCTTGCGCTGTGTGGCGTCGTTGCCGAGGTGGACGAACACGACGTTCGCCTTCTCGCTCAGCCGCTCCAGGTGGCAAAGAACGTTCGGCAACATGCGCGAGCGCAAGAGCAGATCGAACGTCGCCCCGCTGCCGGCCATCACGAATGGCGGAAAGTGCACGTTGTCCGGCTCGCCGGTATTTGCCCAGAAGGCCGGGATGATATCGTCGAGGCGCAGCCTCTTCGGCTGCTTGGTCGGGTCGGTGAAGAACGAGATCGCCGCGTCTTCAGTGCGTGCGAAGAGATAGCGGGGGCATTCCTCGTGTTCAAAGTCGACGAGCATCGGCCTTTGGAACAGCGCTCTGTGGCGCTTCCTGAGGAAGCTTACGGACGTCGCACGGTCGCGGTTGGCTTCCTTGAACCGGCTTTCCGCCCGCAAGCGGTATTCGAAGGTCGTCTCGTGGCAAGGCGTGCCGACGAAACCGTGTTCCACGCAGGAAAGCCAGAATTCCCAGTCCTCGAAACCGTTCTGCCGGTCGTCGTTGAAACGAACGCCCTCCCGGAAGACATCGATGGAGATCATCGAGCCCGTGTCGCAGATGTTGTCGGTGATGCAGTGAACCAGCCTGGAATAGTGGTTGCCGTAGTGCGCTCGCCAGCTCACCGAGAAGGTATCGATATTGGTATAGACCCAGCCGGCGCCGCTCTCACGTAGTTGGCGGTAAAGGGTTTCGATCGTGCCCGGCAGAACGCGATTGTCGGCGTCGAGAAAATAGACAGCCTTCGCTTCGGACAGGTTTTCGAGCACATAGTCGATGGCCCGGTTGCGCGCGCCGCCCGGCCCTGCATTCCGGCCGAAGACCACGTGGATGTCGGGATGAGCCGCAGAAAACAAGAGCAATTGATCGAAGGTTTCGTGCCGCGGGTCACCATCGACCGAGACGACGATGGCGATCCGGCAATCTGAAAGCGCCGAAGCTAATGCGGACTCGATTGCCTCGAGTGCTAGCGCCGCGTGCCCGTAGAGCGGCATGGCAATCGCTATCAGATCGCGTGGATCGCTATTGCTTGACATGAGATGCACCACCCGACTGCTTTACCATCCGGAAGCCCGACACCTTGAGCCAGGAAAAATCGACGGAGTCGGTGACCGCGCGGCTGAGGATCACCAGATCCATGGGATGGCGCACCGGCTCGTCCAATTGAAAATTGATATTGATCGGTTGCTGGTTCGTGACCTCGCGCCAGCCGCTGAAGAAAGCCGAAGGCTTAACCGAGCCCTTGCGGGCGAGTTCAGCGACTTCCGAGCGCGCATTCGAAGTCGCAGGTGCCAGCAAGAAGCTGACCGCAGCCGGCGCCCCCTTCGGATGATCGACGATGGCGCTTGCCGAAAAGGATATGGTGCCCGGTTCGACCGCCCGACCGATGGCGCCGGCCGACACACCGCTCGCCAGCGGATGGCAGACTACTGCGTTGTCGTGCTCAAGGTAGCGCACAGTCTGGAACTCCGGAACCACCGGCGTGACGGAAACGTCGACGATCTGGCTCAAGAGATCCACCGACAGCCGGTAATCCTCGATGAAGTGACCGTCGAGCAGCGCTGTTGGCGCGATCATGTTGGGCATGCGTGTCGGCTTGACGCCGGGAAGGCCCGTATAGATGCGGAACGCGAGCGGACGCAGATCGAGGTCGGCGTGACGCGTTTCGGAGCGTGCGGTGTAATGCTCGCTGGCAATGGGGTAACCGAGCGAAAGACCGATGGTTTCCGAGCCCGTCGTTGACACCCTCAACCGCAACGTTCTTGCGCCGCCTCCGCAGGTGCGCGGCAAGGCGAAGAAGTTCCACGTAGGCACCAGCTGTGAAAACGGCACGGACCATTCGGCCACGCCTTCGCCGCTTTCGATATAACTCAGGACGACGACCAGTTCGCCACCGTCTCTCGGAACCGAATTGAAGTGGAGCGCGATGCCTGCCACGCCATGGCTGGACACCGGCAGGAGTTGCTCGACGAAAGCATTGGCAATCAGATGGCCGATGCCTTCGTCCTTCGGGTCGACATAGGGATCGTGCGCAAAGACCTCGGTGACCGGCTCCCAATTGCGCGCCTGGAAGGCGTCTTCGAGCGCACGATAATTTTCGAGCAGCGTTTCGCGCTCGCGGCGCAACAGCGCGAGTTCCGACGTGATCGCACTCGAAAACCGCGCAAGACGCCCGACACCACCGTCGACCAACGCCTGAATGATTACGGCACTTTCCGCCGCCGTGTGTGCGCTCAACCGCTTGACCGGGAAATCCGGTACGGTGCCAAGCGCACGCAAGGACACGAGCCGTTCCGCAAGGTCTTCCTCCCCCTCTTTTGAGAAGGCAAGCCCGATCAGCGGGAATACGTTTTCGAGAGTGGTCTGGGCCCGATCGCCCTTGGGAAGGAAATGAACCAGGTGCTCGATGCCGCTACCTTCGACACTCGCCCTGTCATGATCAGATGCCACCACCAGCTTTCGCTTCGCCTGCGAATACCTCACGCCAGAAGACATCAACTCTTGCACGCGCCACCTTCAATATGAACAAGTTCCCTCTGAAGTTGAATTCGCCGAAACGAAATACATCGGCGAATTCAAGCTCATACGAGAAGCATATCAAGGTTATTTGCACTGCACAATAAGTGATATTTGTGTTTTTCGTGAAATAATACTTCGGATTTTGAAGTATTATGCAGATGAAACCAGTGAGATATTAGAGGTAGAAGCACTGCTTGTTGCCTTGTCCAGCAACATCATCTGCCGCGCGATGCAATCACCCAGCCGGAACCGCTGCTCGATCGTCCGGCGCGCGGCCGCACGCATGTCCGTATACTTTTCCGGATGACGCAACGCTTCGGAAACGACACCGGCGAGCGCGTCCGTATCAAAGAATGGCACAAGCATGCCGTTGCGGCCGGAACTCACGACTTCCTGCATCGGGGCGGTATCCGACCCGATGACAAGTGCGCCGCAGGCCATGGCCTCCAGCACCGACCAGGAAAGCACGAAGGGATAGGTCAGGTAGATATGCGCCGCCGAGATCTGGAAGAGCTGTCGCAACACGGCATGTGGCACGACGCCCGGAAACAGGAACCTGTCCGCCGGCACATCCAGGGACTGAAGCAGGTGATCCCTCCAGGAGCCTCCGCCCGGCGGCGGAGCGCCGTAGCTGACGCCATCGCCCCCGACGAACACGAAGAGCGCATTGGGATGTTCCCGCGCGACTTTCGCCGCCGCCGCAAGCGCCTGTGGAAAGCCGCGATAGGGTTCCAGGTCGCGGGCCACGAAAGTGACGATCGGCGGATCGCCGGCCTTCAGCACCCGCCCATCCGGAAGCTTGAGGGAGGCCGATGCATCCGGACGGAAGACGCGCGTATCGACGCCCTCATGGCAGACGGCGATGCGTCCGCGGTGCTCGGCCGGATAGAGGCTCCTTTGCCAATGGGTCGGACTGATGCCGCCATCCATTGCCTCCAGCGACAGAAGCTGCGCCATATTGCGCAGACGCAACCGCTTTCGCGTGTCCGAATCGGGTTGGTCGTCAGGGGCAAAACCAATGTCCGCCCCTTCAGCGCGATAGAAGAATTCGCAATAGCCGAGCGCTGGTACGTTCGGCAGCACGTCCTTGACGAACATCATGCTGCCCCAGCCCGTGTGCCCAACGATGACATCGGGCACCTGGCCTTGCTTTGCCATCGCGTCGAAGGTCTCTGCGACCCGGTGACCTATGCGGACGTGATGGTCCGGGACGCCCAAATGCCTTGCCATTTGCGCATTGGCCTGCGGTCCCGGTTCCGCCCTGTGGCGGATGACCCGCGTTGACGGAATCCGCTGATCGACGGTTTCCGTCACGAGAGTTACTTCATTTCCCGTCTGCGCCAAATGGGCCGCGAGAGCGGCGAATTGGCAGAAGCCGCGCCGGTGTACAAATGCTACGTGCATGTTCCTAGCCTTTTACCGATGAAAGGACAGCGTTCGCGCCGCGGCTCAGATGCCGTAGCGCGTCGCATTCCCCCAAACCAGCTCAAGCCGGTGCAGCGTTTGAAATGCGGTTTCGAGATTGCGCCGGTCCTGCTCGCCGTGGCTGAGCACCCGTTCATAGGCACCGGCAGCTTTCCTGAGCGAATCGCAGAGCTGCCTGCCCTTTTCCGAAAGCCGAATGCGAGCCGAGCGCCGGTCGCGCTGCGATGCAGCCCGGTCGATATATTCCCCATCGCCGAGTTGCTTCAGATAGTAGGACACATTGGAACCGACATAATGGCCGCGATCCAAAAGCTCAGCCACGGACACCTCGGCATCGCCGATCGCGAGCAAGACCATGGCTTGCGCCGGGCCAATGTCGTCGACGCCAAGCTTTGTCAGCTCGGCGCGCAACAGGCCGGTAAACCGTCTGCTTGCTCGCTCCATCATCCGCGCCAACTCGAAATACGAGACCACGGAGGCTTCGCTCTCCTGGCCAATATCTTCGTGTTCAGCGGCACTACCAACTGCGTCATCCCCGGGGCGGATGGCAACAGCGCCGCCGAAATCTGCGAACGGATAGAGAATCTTTTGATTCATCCCTCTCTCCAACTAAGCATTACTACGATATTCAAAAATTACTTCAAATTTTGAAGCAATTTTTCGCCCCCTTTACTCCCCCCGAATATGATTATCTTGAGCATTCCACCATTATTGTGTCACACTTATCACGGCAACACTGTGATTTAAGTGATAACAAACAAAATAGCTTCCTCAAGACCCCAACGAACTTATCCAGAAATTCGCCACGCGTGACAGCAAACGAGGCAATATGATTAGCAAGAACCAAATTGGGCCAAAGACGGCGCAAAATGGAGCAAACGATCCACGGCTGCTTATTTTGAAGGCGCGCCGCGTGTTCGTTTTGGCACTTATTTATGCAGCGCTGCTGAGCGCTTGCATCGGCATCTTGCAGCTCTCCACGCCGCTTTACATGATGCAGGTCCACGACCGCGTCCTGAACAGCCAGAGCATGGATACGCTTACCATGCTGACGATTCTGGTGATCGGCGCGCTCATTATCTATGGCGTGCTCGAATACATCCGGGCGCTGACGTTCCAGGCGATGGGAAGCGCGGTCGTGCGTTGGCTGAACCTGCCAGTGTTGACCGCGGCAGTGCAGGCGGCGGCCGATCAAGGGCTGACCCGCGCGACCCAGTCGCTAAGGGACCTGGCTGAGTTGCGCAGCTTTCTCACGACCTCCGCCGTCAGTGCACCGCTCGATGCCGCTTGGTCGCCAATCTTCCTCGGCGTGCTCTTTGCGCTGCACCCGATGTTCGGCCTTCTTGGCGCCATTTCCATTGCCCTGCTCGTGTGTTGTGGATTGCTGACTGATTTGCTGACTCGCCGGCTGATGAAAGAGGCCAATCAAGCCAATATCGAGGCCGTCTCGAAAATTGGTGCGAGCTTGCGCCACGCCGAGGCGATTGAGGCAATGGGAATGCTCCCCGCACTCGCCCGCCGCTGGCGCGCGGCGCAACTTCATGCGCTGGATGCGCTCGAAGTCAGCGGCAGCCGAAGCAAGGCGATGGCCTCCATCACCCGCTCGCTGCGCTTCATGATCCAGGCGGCAGCGCTGGCGACGGGCTCTATCCTCGTGATGAAGCAGGAGATCTCGCCCGGCGCGATGATGGCCACGACCATTCTGGTCGGACGCCTTCTCGCCCCATTTGATTCGATGATCGAAAACTGGCGCCAATGGGTGCTGGCCATCGCCAGTTGGCGACGGATCGAGGCGGCACTCAAGGAAGATCTCGCCGTACGCCAGACGATGCCGCAGCCGCGCACACAAGGCGATCTCGTCGTCGACAAGCTGGTCTATGCCGCCCCCGGTCTCGATGTGCCTATCATCAAGGGCATCGGATTTTCGCTTTCGCCGGGCGAGGTGCTCGGCATCGTCGGGCCGTCGGCTGCGGGAAAGTCGACGCTTGCCCGCCTCCTTGTCGGCATTTTGAAGCCGACCACGGGCGGCGTTTTCCTCGACGGCAACAACGTTTATCTTTGGGAGCGCGCTTCGTTCGGGCAGATGACCGGCTACCTGCCGCAATCGGTCTCGCTGCTCGAGGGTACCATCCGTGATAACATTTCGCGCATGGAGGAAGGTGAGCCTCAAAAGGTGCTCGACGCCGCCCGCCTTGCCGACGTGCACGACATGATCGGCCGGCTGCCACTTGGTTACGATACGCCGGTCGGTGATGGCCATTTGACGCTTTCCGGTGGCCAGCGGCAACGCATCGCACTTGCCCGCTGCCTCTATGACCGCCCCCGCCTGATCGTCCTCGACGAGCCGAACGCCAACCTCGACGCGATCGGCGAGCGGGCATTGATCCGTGCGATCGAGCGCGCCCGCAACGACGGCGCGATCGTCATCATGATCGCCCACCGGCCAACCATCATGCAGGCGGCAGACAAGCTGCTCGTCCTCGAAAACGGCCGAATCACCCAGTTCGGACCGCGCACCGACGTCGTCGCATCCATGACCCCGGGAGAACCGAGACGGGAAGGCGTTTCCGCATGACAAAGAAACCCAATTTACCGATAGCGCGCGATGCAAAGAACGCGGTGACATCGCGTGGCGGTGAGAACCTGCCAGCCATCATCGACCGGCCTCATCCGCTGCATGGGCTGGACTCCGATGCCGAAGGCAGCGCTTCCGCCCCGCTGCGCGGCGTGGTCCTTGCCGGTCTCACGACCATCCTCGTCGCTTTTGGCGGCTTTTTCGGCTGGGCCTTCTCGACAGAACTCAGCAGCGCCTCGGTCGCAAGCGGCACGATAGTAGTCGATTCGAAACGCAAGACCGTCAGCCACTTCGAGGGCGGCATTCTCAAGCGCCTGCTCGTCCAGGAGGGGGATCGTGTTGCGGCCGGGCAACCACTCGTCAAGCTCGAAGATACCCGCGCGCGCTCCGACCTGCAGGCGCTGCAAAGCCGTCGCCTCGGTCTGATTGCGAAGCTTGCCCGCCTGAGGGCGGAACAGACGGATTCACAAGAAATCACATTCCCTGATGATCTGAAGGGCGCGCCGGATCCGGCAGCCGATGATGCGGTGAAAGCCGAAACGAACTTTTTCGAGCGCCGGCGCGAAGCAAAAGCCGGTCGCCTCGATGTTCAGGGCAAGACCATCGAAGAATTTTCGGAGAAAGCCAAATCGCTCGCCGAGCAGATCCGCGCGACCGATCGACAGATCGAACTGATTACCGAGCAGCGAACCGCGATCGCCACTCTCGTCGCGAAGGAGTTCGCGCAGCGCTCGAAGCTTATCGAGATCGATGCCAAGCTCAGCGAACTGGCGGCAACCCGTGGCGAACTCGCCGGCAATAAGGCCCAGGCCGAAAAGGCGGAAGCCGGAGCAGAACTCGGGTTGACCGGTATCGAGAATGAGTTCCAGTCCGAGATTGCCGGCGAAATCACCACGGCCCGCCTTGAGCTTTCCGATGTCGAAGAACGATTGGTGTCCGCCAAGGACATCCTGACCCGCCTCGACATCCGCTCACCACAGGCCGGGATCGTCACCAACATTCAGCTGCGCACGGCAGGCAGCGCCGTCTCGGCGGGGCAACCGCTCCTCGATATTGTGCCCGAGGACGAGCCACTGCTCGTAGAAATGCATGTCGGCACCCGTGACATCGACAGCATCGACATCGGCTCGAAGACGCAGATCCGGCTGACGGCCTACAACCAACGCACGCACCTGCCTCTTGACGGCGAGATCAGCTATGTTGCGGCCGACCAGTCGGTCGATGAGAAATCGAATGTCTCATACTACGTGGCGCGTGCCCGCATTGCGGCTGCGTCGCTCAGTGCCAACCCCGACATTCGGCTCTATCCCGGCATGCCTGCCGAGGTCCTGATCGTCCACAAGCCACGTTCAGCGATTGATTACATGGTCTCACCGATTGCGGATAGCCTGAACCGCGCCTTCCGCGAAGACTGAACTAGAACTTAACCACCTTTCGAAGCCGGCGAAATTCAATTTCGCCGGCAATTTATTTCTAAATTTGAATTGAATTCCAAGTAATACCAAAGATACCTACCCCTTATATTCCAGGGATAAACATCAAACCGACACATAATATACATCAGAGGTAGCAGATAACAGCACAGTACATCTGTATTTATTTTGTTTTTGCTGTTGCCATATGTTTTTTTGCAGTGCAATGTCCCGGCGCTCATCCAAGGTTTTTTTGAGAGCCGGAGATGGGCGTAAGCAACAACTAAGAGGAGTAGCATATGGCCACGTTGGAAGGCGGCGCGTATGATGACGCCCTTTTTGGCTCACGCTTCGACGACTTCATCCACGCTCGTGCTGGCGATGACTTCGTGAACGGAGGCAATGGCGACGACACCATCTTCGGTGACGAAGGTGATGACCTGCTGTTCGGCGGCAACGGTAGCGATACCCTGTTTGGCGGTTGGGGCAGCGATATTCTCCATGGCGAGAACGGGAACGATGTCCTGTTTGGCGGCCAGGGTGATGACCTGCTTAATGGCGACAATGGGAACGACATTCTCATTGGCGGCGGCGGCAGCGACCTGCTTATGGGTGGCCGCGGCAGCGACATCCTGTTCGGTGGTGCTGACAACGACGTCATCAACGGCGGCCAGGGCGACGACGTCATGACCGGCGGCGACGGCAGCGATGTCTTCGTATTCGACGGCGGTGGCGGCAACGACGTCATCCTCGACTTCACGCCCGGCGAAGACCTGCTGCAGATTTCGAAGGACATCAACGGCCTCGACATCTCTTCTCCGGAAGATCTGGCATCGCGCGTTACACAGGTTGGTGGCAACGTCGTGATCGACTTCGGCCATGGCGACACGCTGACGCTTGTCAATGCCGATGCCGACGACATCCAGGCAAACCCGAACCACTATTTCACGATCCATTGAGATTGACCGGCGCGCCCCGCTTCCTCCCGGTGGGGCGCCCTCCTTTTTCGTCCTTCAGGAGTAGCGCGTGACGGCAGACGACCGTATCAGGAGCCTCAGCCAGGAGTTCGCAACTGCTGTGGCATTCAGGCTCAGCCTTGATGTTGCTGTGCTGATCTGGGACGCACCCGCAGACCTGCCGGCGAAAACCAAATACGCGCTTTCTGCATCGCGATCCCTCGTTCCTCTTGTCAGCATGACCCTCCCGCGCGCCGACGGCGGGCAACGCGTCTTTTGGGCAATGCGTCCCGGAGACGAGCGCGAGCTTGCGGAAATTGCCGTCGATCACGATGTCCTTCAGACCGTCGTCCTCGAACCGGCTGGCCGGCTTTCGTTCCTCGATATGGCGGCGCAGTTCGCCAGCCTCATGCCGGAGGGGCGCTTCAAGTTTCTCAACACCCTGCTCACCGTTTGGCGCAGCGCATTCCGGCTTTCCCGCGACGAGTTTTTTACCGGTCTGGTCGACGACACGATCCATGCCCTGAACCTTGGCCAGCGCCCCGCGACGATCGCGTGCCGGCTTGCCCATGGCCGTTACCTGGCGGAAACGACCGTCAACGCCGAATTCGGCGAGATCAGTGCGATCTATGCGCTGAGCGCCGACGCAGTCCTGCCGTTGCCACAGCAGTTCGCCATCACCGGTCGGGCGGAGCGCGGCTGGCGCCGTTGCCACTTCGTGCTCGAAACGCCACGCGCGCCGCAGGCACTTTCTCTCATGATCATGGGCAAGCGTGGCATTGCCATCCGCGAGGTCGCCCATAGCAGTTCGCGCCATCCGAGCGTCCAGGAATGGTGGCCCGAAAACGGCGCCGCGCCAGGCCTCAGGGAATTCGTCGTTCGTTGCCTCTCTGCGATCCCTGAAAGCGGGACGGCGCTCGCAACCGACCTGCAGCTTCGTTCGCCCTTGCCGGCACGCCAGGCCGGAAAATCCCCACTCCACCCCTGTGCGGAGATCGATCTGGCGCTCGCACTACCCGATGGGCTGCTGGTCGGCGGCTGGACGCGTGACCCGTCCGGCGTGCTCTCGGGCATTGACTATCTTCAGGAAGACGGCACTGCCCTGCCACTTGACGGCAACTGGTATGAATTCCCCGGTTGGGCTCGTGGTGCGGAAGAAGGCTCGAAGACCGATGTAACGGGCTTTGTCAGCTGGCTACCGTTGCGCGAACCGCTCGGCGCCCTTCTTCAGCCCCGTTTCCAGATGCGGCTTGCCTCCGGCGCCGTCAAATCGCTTGTGCCGAAGCCGCAGCCCTTCGATCCTGCGACACAACGCAACCGCATTTTGCGGGCTGTTCCGCCACAGCACGCCATCGATGCGGCATTCCGCACGATCCTCGCGCCCGCGCTTAAGGACGTGGAGCAAAGACTGGGAAAGACGATCAGGGTCGATCTGACGAAGGACTTCGGTCCGATGCTGGAGGCGCCTCTGGTCTCGATCGTCGTGCCACTCTACCGCGTCCTCGACTTCCTGCGCTTCCAGCTCTCTGGTCTTGCCACCGACCCCTTTGTCGCCGCCAATGCCGAGATCATCTATGTGCTGGATTCCCCTGAAATCCACGACGAGACAGAGCACCTGCTCGGCGGCTTTCACCTCTTGCATGGACTTTCAATGAAGCTCGTGGTGATGAACCGCAACGGTGGCTATGCGCGTGCATGCAATGCAGGCGCGCGCTATGCCCGCGGTTCCGTCGTCGTCATGCTCAACTCGGATGTCGTGCCCTGCGGGCCGGGGTGGCTCGAGACGCTTGCACTCCCCGTGCTCAGAGAGAAGTCGCTCGGCGCGATCGGCCCGAAGCTTCTCTTCGAGGACGGTTCGCTGCAGCACGCGGGTCTCTACTTTGCCCGCAACAAGCAGGACATCTGGCTGAACCACCATTTCTACAAGGGCATGCCCGGTGCCTATGCGCCCGCGCAAAAGACGCGCGTCGTGCCTGGGGTCACCGGTGCCTGCCAGGTCATGCGCCGGGAGGTCTGGGAACTCGTCGGCGGCTATGCCGAGGACTTCGTGATCGGCGACTACGAAGACAGCGATCTCTGCCTCAAGATCCGGCAGGCCGGCTTCGACATCGTCTATGAGCCGGCTGCCTGCCTTTACCATCTGGAGCGGCGGTCGATCAGCCGAAGCCAGGATTACACGCGCGGTGTTGCGAGCCAGTACAATGCATGGCTGCACACCGAACGCTGGAACGACGACATCAGCGCGCTGATGCCAGCCTACCTCGGCGCCGAAGAGGCGGCAGCGCCGAGCGGTCACAGGACTGCCGCCAGGAGCGCCGCATGAACCAACCCGCACTTCGCCACGCAGACAGCCTGCAAACGGCCTGGCAGCCGAACGAGGACCGCATCGACGGGATGCTTCAAACGGTTCTCAACAATCGTTTCCTGCCACAGCCCGACAGCAACAGCGTGTTCGTCGGAGACGGCAACTACCGGGCGGTTGGCGCCGAGTTTCTCGGCCATTTCATCCGCATGGGCGGATTGCAGCCGGAAAGCAGCGTGCTCGACATCGGTAGCGGCATCGGCCGGATGGCAGTTCCGCTCACACAGTATCTCGACGTCGATCGCGCCCGCTACGTCGGCGTCGATCCAGTGGAAGGCGGTGTCGCCTGGTGCCGCAAGTCCGTGACGCCGGTCTACCCAAATTTCACTTTCGAGCATGTGGACATTGCCCACGAGCTCTACAATCCCATGGGCAAGATCAACGGAAAGGCGCTGAAGCTCCCCTATCCGGATCGAACGTTCGATTTCGCGATCATGACGTCCATCGTCACCCACCTCCCGCCGGACGAGGTGCTTGTCTACTTCAGCGAAATCAGCCGCATGCTGAAGCCCGGTGGCCGGCTTTTCGTGACGGCGTTCGTGGTCGATCGCATGGCGGCGAACAACGAAAACGGCAGGCGGGATCCGCGCCTTGGCTTCAATCGCAGTGGTGATGGTCCCTGCTGGTTCGTGCCGGGCCTGCCGCCGCTTGCCGCTGTCGGTTTCGATGACGGCTTTCTCGATCGGGCGCTCGAACGGGCGGGGTTTTCAACCATCCTGAAATCACTCGGCCATTGGCGTGGGCAGGATGCCGGTCACTACCAGGATGTCTTCGTTGCCGAACGCCGGGGTGCAAACGGATGAAGAAGCGCATTCTGGTCGCGGCGCACAATCATCCCGCACTCCATCCGGGCGGCACGGAGATTTTCGCGCACGACCTCTTCCGCGCCTATCAGCGCGCCGGCCATGAGGTACTCTTCCTCGGCGCCACCAACCAGACCCATCGGCAGGTGCGCCCAGGCACGAGCTTCCAGGCGATTGGCTCTGAGGGCGACGAGGTGCTTTTGTGGTCCGGTCATTTCGACCGTTTCTTCATGAGCCAGATTGACCTCTATGGCGTCGTGCCTGATCTGACCGAGCTTTTGCGCGATTTCCAACCGGACGTGCTCCACATTCACCACCTGCTGCTGCTCGGCGCCGAGTTTCCGCACATCGTGCGCCGGACCTTGCCGGAGTGTCGCATCGTCATGACGCTGCACGACTACTATCCGCTTTGCCACCATGACGGACTGATGGTGCGAACCAGCGGCAAGGAGCTTTGCCACAAGTCGACGCCCGACCGCTGCCACGCCTGCTTCAAGGATATCCCGCTCGACCGCTTCGTGCTTCGCGAGCAGCATCTTAAAGCCCTGTTGCGCACGGTGGATCGTTTCGTATCGCCGAGCCAGTTCCTGAGACAACGATACATCGACTGGGGGCTCGACGGGGAGCAGATCGATGTCATCGCGAATGGCTTGCCACGGCGGGACCTTCCGACGCGGAAGGATCGGCAGGAAAACGACCGGCCGATCTTCGGTTATTTCGGCAACCTCAATCCCTGGAAGGGCACCACCGTGCTGCTTGAGGCCGCGCGGCAACTGATCGACGAGGGCCTGCGCTTCGAGCTCAGGGTACACGGCGGCGCGCCGTTCCAGAGCGATAGCTTCAAGGACGAGATCGCCCGCCTGTTCAAAAAGACCGCCCCCACCGTCCAGCAGCGCGGCGCCTACCGCCGCGACGACATTGCCGAACTCATCGCCGCGGTCGATTGCACCATCGTGCCGTCGATCTGGTGGGAGAATGCGCCGCTCGTCATTGGCGAGGCGCAATCCCAGCGCAAGCCCGTGATCGCGAGCAATATCGGCGGCATGTCCGAAATGGTTCAGGACGGCGTGAGCGGCCTGACCGTTACGCCCAACGACCCGCGGGCGCTTGCCGCCGCCATGCGCCGCATCGCGGAAAACCCCGATCTCAGGCGCCGCCTTTCGGCGAACGCCCGCAAACCCGATGATATCGACGCCACTGCCCGCCGCTATCTCACGCTCATCGACACGATAGAGCCGGCACGAACCGCCGCGGCCTAGAGGAATGACCATGTCTGTAGCAGCCGACAAACCGGATGTCGCACCGGAACAAAACAATGCAAAGCCCCTCAAGGGCCGGGTGGACGCGATTGACCAGGGCCGCGTTTTCGGTTGGGCATTCGATCCTGAGACGCCAGAGAAACGGCTCGCCATTCGCGTGCTCCTGGATGGCAAGGTGATCGCCGAGGCACTGGCCGATCGCAACCGATCCGACCTCAAGCGAAACGGGATCGGCGACGGTAACCACGCCTTCGAAATCGCGTTGCCTGACATGGCCAGCGCCCGTACCGGCGAACTGGTTGTCATGGCGTCTACGGAAAAAGGCGGCGAGTTGCCGCTTCGCGTTCCCAAACCCGACGAACAGGCGGCCGAGGCCTTGATCGCCGCTCCGCTGGCAAAAGTGCTCGACAAGCTCGATGTGCTGATGGCGGCACAACGTCAACTCCAGGTCTCTCAGCGCTCAGCCATCCGCCAGAAGCTCGACGACGGCGAGGAAGGCGAAGCGGCGGGACTTGCCGCTGTCAGCGACGACGTTGCTAGCCTGCGTACAGAAATCACCCAACGATTGACCGATCTCGACGTGCACCTGATGCGTCTCGATGGGGTTGTGGCTGGTATGGAAAAGAGCCTCAATGCCTTAAAGCAACGCTCGAACGGAGACTTGAAGCCAGCATTTCTGCTTCTCTTCGTGCTTGCGGGCTTTACCGCAGGTGCGATCCTGACGCTTCTCCTGCGGACCTGAGGGGCGCATCATGCCCAATCAGGAGCTTTCCCTTTCGCCGAGCCCGGCACCGCTTGCCCGGATCATGCGCAGCGGACGGATCGTGGTGTGCCCGATCGACGAAGCCTTGCTGCTGGTGATCGGCGCCGGCGGCCCGATGGCCGATCAGTTGCCGGTCGAGATCGACGGAGATCCCGCGACCCAGGCGATCGCCTCCATCATCGGCTGGCGGCTTTCCGCGCCACAGGCGTCCGCCACCCATGGTTTCGCCGCGCTTATCCCTGTCGACCGCACCCGTGGCATGCCGGCAACGCTGCGCTTCGGAAGGGAAGGCAGCGGCAAACGCTACATCGTTGCGCCCCGCACCGTGTCGACAGGCGATGTCGCCGCGATGCTGAAGGAGCTCGCCGGCCCGCAGGTCGTTCACGTGCTTGGCCGCCTGGTGGACGTGTTGATGAAGCCGCCGCTCGATCCGCGGAAGCTGACAGCGATCACAGCCCTCCTCAAGGCGGGAACCGCGAAAGACGGCTACATAGAACTACTCGGTGAGAGCCACGATGATGCGATCGCGCTCAAGGGCTGGGCGAATGACATTGCGGCCGGCGTTAGCCGGGTCATCATCCGGGCCGAAAACGCATCGGTCGCCGAGTGCAGCATCGCGGTTTTCCCGCGCAACGACGCACCGGAAGATGCGGTCGGCTTCCTGGGCCTCCTGTCTGCGGATGATCTGCCGCGGGCGCGTGACATCCAGGGCATTTTCTATCGTGGGCGTGGCGCCTGGCGCTATGCACCGGTCCACGAGCGAAAGTTCGTTGCTGGCCCCCTTGAAACGCCAGGTCATCTTCGCGCGATGCTGCTCCAAAGCCAGAGCTCGCCGCAGGTGCTGTTGCGCCTGCGCGAAGCAGCCAACGGCTTTGACGGTACAGAAACGATCTCAAGTCTCCCCGTTCCGGTCCGGCTCGGTGTCGACGCACTCTATCAGGGCGATGAAGGCGCCTTCCTGATCTCGGGCTGGATGCTTGATCCGGACGATCATGTGCAAAGCGTTCGGCTGCGTCGGGGGCGCACTGAAGCGCGTCTTGATGGCGGCTGGACCCGCACGGAGCGGCTGGACGTCGAAGATGCCTTCGTGGACCGCCCGGAATTCAAGGGCGCGATATCCGGACATCGCCGTTCGCACGGTTTCATCGCTTTCGCGGATGGCCTCGTCGGCGATCCGGCAGCACCCCTTCACCTCGAAATCACCCTTCGCGATTCTCGTCGCGCCTATATGCCGCTTCACCCGACACGGCTGTCGGCAAGACACTCGACGCTGCGGCTGCTGAATGCTATCGATCCGACCAGTTGGGCCTTGCCCGATATCGTCGATCGCCAGATCGTTCCGTTCCTCGATGCTGCTCGCGCGGGCGCACCAACCATCGAGACCGTCATAGACATTGGCCGCTTCGGTGAGGCTGTGGGGGCGGCAATCCTTGTCGCCGTGGGAGAGGCCGAGGAGGATTTTGCCGCCCTGTTGGGCCTTCTGGCACTCGATCCGCATACGCGGCAGGCACCGATCGTACTCGTCCTGCAATCGGAACAGTTTCGCCGGCGCGCCGCCGGCATCCGGCGGCTTGCGGAATTCTATCGCTTACCGCTGCGCCTTTTGTCCGTCGAAGGTTCAGGCGATGCCAGCGACCTGGCGCGGACTGCGGCGCGGGCCATCGACAATGAGACCGTCATCCTGCTGTCTGCTTCCCTTACGCCGGCCAATCCCGGTTGGTACCAGACGCTCGTTGCGAACTATGAGGCAAAAAGCGGAAGCATCATCTCGCCGACCCTTGCCTATGAGGATCATTCGATCCGCTGGGCCGGCAGTTCGTCGCTCGATCGCGCGGATCATCTGCAGTCGAGCCGCTATGCCGGCTATCCCGTCGGCGCTGTGAACCGCCTGAAGCTGACCCGGGTGGCGACCGCGTCGCTCGAGTGCTGCATCATGCCCCGCAAGGCGCTTCTCGACGATACCGGCCCTTCGCCGGCCTATCTCGGTGCGTCTTTCAATGGGCTGGATCTTGCCTTGAGGCTGAGCCGTAGGGGCTACGAATCCTATTGGCTGCCCGCCTTGCAGATGCTCGGGTCGGATGAGGCGTCTGGTGCCGTTTCGGCAGCCACGGCCAGGTACGTGGAGCGTGTCGATCAGACGCTCTTCCGTGGCCGCTGGATCCAGACCGTCGAGCCAGACACCACGACCCACAATGAGGTTTCGGCATGAGTGAGAAACTCCGCGTGCTGGTCGTCTCGCACGGCCACCCGACCCATTCATTGGGTGGCGCCGAGATCGCCTCCCATGGCTTGCACAAGGCATTGAACGGCCTGCCGGGTATTGAATCGATCTACCTTGCCCGCGTCGGCAATCCCGTGCCGCGCCACGGCGCGTCGGCGCTGATGAGCCTTCGCCTGGCGATGGACGAAGTGCTCTATCATGCCGAGGACTTTGATCATTTCTTCCTGTCCAACGGCGATACCGACGCGATCCGCCGCGACCTCTTGCGCTTTGTGGGAGACATCAAGCCGGACATCGTCCACTTCCACCACATCATCGGCTTCGGGCTGGAAGCGCTTTATGCGGTGCGTGACGCCCTGCCGAAAGCACGCATCGTCGTGACCTTCCACGAGTACCTGCCGATCTGTCACAACCACGGACAAATGGTGAAGCGGCCCTCGGGTCAGCTTTGCAACGGCGCTTCGCCAATCAGCTGCCATACGTGCTTTCCCGAAATCCCGGTTTCGCGTTTCGTACGGCGTGAGCAGTTCGTGCGGGGCATGCTGAACCTTGCCGACGCCTTCATCGCCCCAAGTGCTTTTCTTGCCAATCGCTATGTCGAGTGGGGCATCGCTGCCGAGAAGATCTTCGTGATCGAAAACGGCATCGTCCTGGGTGAAAAGACGCCCGCGCGTGAATTGCCTGCGCCGACGGCACGTCGCAATCGTTTTGCCTATTTCGGGCAGATGACGCCCTTCAAGGGCGTTCACGTGCTGATCGACGCGGTATCGCGTGTGCCCGACGATATCTGGGGCGACGATTCAACGCTGATGATCTTCGGCGCCAACCTCGAGCGTCAGCCGACCGAGTATCAGGACCGGGTCGCGAAACTGTTCGAGGACGCCGGCCGTCGCGTCCGCTTTTACGGCTCCTACCAGAACCAGGACATGCCGAGGCTGATGCGATCGGTCGATTGGGTTGTGATGCCCTCGGTCTGGTGGGAAAACTCACCGATCGTGATCCAGGAGGCGCTTCACCATGGCAGGCCGATCATTTGCTCCGACATCGGCGGCATGGCCGAGAAGGTCCGCGATCGGCTGGACGGCTATCATTTCCGGACCGGCAGCGCACAGGACCTTGCGGATCGACTGATCGACGTTCTGAGCACACCAGGGTCATGGGACAACCTTAGGGCAACGCTCAGGCGCCCGATGAGCCATGTCGACTGCGGCCGCGAACATGTCGCGCTTTATCGGAAACTGCTCAAGGAGGAGCAGCCGGTTCACCCCAGCGCCGCGGTGGCCTGAACCGAAACGAGCGACCGGCACCCGCATCTGCAGGCGACGGACTTCCCGCCTCAGGTCATTCCATTGCCTTTAAACAATCGAATGACCTGCCTTTTTAGACGTGAACTTGGACGGCCGAGCCGGCGCACGGCTCCGCAGCGCCATCAATCGCCGCTAGGGCTCCACCACTGGTGGAAGTGGTGAACCGGTCCCCGGCCCTGCCCGATCTTGAGCGCCGATGCAGCAACAAGCGCCTCATGCAGATAGGTCTTGGCGGCGATGACCGCGTCTTGAAGCGTCTGCCGACGGGCAAGACCGGCGGCGATTGCGGCAGACAATGTGCAGCCGGTGCCATGATCGTTTGTCGTCTCAACCCGCGGGCGCGACAGGCGCAAGGAAGTGTCCCCGTTAAAGAGGATATCAGCCGCTTCATCGGCCTTGGCATGCCCGCCTTTCATCAGCACGGCGCGCGCACCAAGCTTCAGGAGCATCTCCGCCTGCCGGGCCATTTCCGTCTCGTTCTCGGCAATCGCGCGGCCCGTCAACAGAGCCGCTTCGGGCAGGTTGGGCGTCACGATAAGCCCAAGCGGCAGCAATTCCTCTTTGAGCGTCGCGATCGCATCCGGACGTAACAAAATGTCCCCTGAAGTGGCGACCATCACCGGATCGATGACTGCTAAATGCCCGTATCGCTTCAGGCCGGTCGCGATCGCAGCAATGGTCTCCTGGCGGGACACCATTCCGACCTTCGCAGCGCCAACCGCGAGATCCGAAAACACAGCATCGATCTGAGCTGTAACGACAGCCGGAGAGATATCCTCAACGGCCGTAACACATCTGGTGTTTTGCGCGGTGACGGCCGTGATCACACTGGCACCATAGACGCCGAGCGCCGAAAACGTCTTCAGATCCGCCTGGATGCCGGCCCCCCCACCGGAATCCGAACCAGCAATAGTAACGGCGATGGAGGTCATGCCTGGCTCCGCTGAAATGTGGAAGCGGGTCCAAATATGGCAAACGCGCTCTCAAGCCACAGGCTCAAGCACGCGCAAACTGAGGTGGGTCTTCCATGCAACCTCGAAGAATCCGACAGATTGAGCCGATGGGTCGGTCGTCCCGCCCCCCGGAATTCTTCGTCGCCATATTCTAAACTATGTGCAGGCACCAACGATCTCCCAAACCAAAATCATGGAGACCCGGATGAACGGCGGAGACGCGGCGGGTGTGCCAGAGTGGCCCTTGCCGTTCCTACGCCGGTATGATCCGGATCAGGTTCAAGGGTCTGGCTCACCACCATCTCAGCACCGTCAGGTGCGCCCCTCGGCAGGCTTGAATGCTATGGGAGCGTGGCAGGGGCTGTCAATTGCTCGAGTTCAGCGTGCGCGATCGTCGGCTCGATGCGGAAGTCGGTGGCATTCAAGGTGCTCAACAGCGAAAAAGGCCCCTTTTGCCTTGAGAGCGCAAGGAGCCTTCTGTCTGAGCGTTCGACTTCACAGACGTCGAGACTTTACTTTTCTTGTCCGGCAACGCAAGGGCCAATCGAAAGGGCACCCTCCAAGACAACGGAAATTTCGCGTATTGTGCCGGCGTGCCGTGTGCACCTTTAGGAAGAACGGGTATGGCGCCTTCAACGTGCGGCTATCTCAAGCATTCGAGATGGTCTGGTGCTTAAGCTGGGCGAGCACTTCGACCTCCTTGCTCCTCCGGGCTCCTTGCCAAGCTCGCGGTCACCTGCACCTTCTGCCGCTACGTCCTTGGCTTACTGACCCGCCCGCTTGGTGCACTGGTTCTGCTGCTTGATGCAGGCGATCTCGGCCGTCGAGCATTCGGCAACGCCGTTCACGACAGCGCAGTGCGAGCATTGATCGGTGAACTCCAGGCAGTCCGGATTGGCCTTGATGAAGTCCTGCAGGCTGGCATCCTGGGTCTGCTGCGGTGTGGCAGTAGCATCAGCACCGGGCATATCCGCCGCGTGAGTGACTGTCATCCCCGCCATGGCAAGCGCCAGGCAAAGCGCGACGCGATAGGTGGCATGCCTCATCCCCTGCTCCTCCTCAGCGCAAATCCGGACGCGGCGCAACACGGCTCTCCGTTCGGGACTGCACAATTTCAGAGAGTGCCGTTTCAGAGAATGCCGTTTCAGAGAGTGCCGTCACAACGGCCGTCGCGCAAGCGACCGTCCGCCGGCCTCACCCCAGTTCGTTGCGGATCGCCCGCATGAAGACCTTGGCGCCGATGCCGATCAGGCCATCCGGAAAGTCGTAGTCCGGATTGTGCAGCCGCGCATGGTTTTCGCCGGCGCCCAGGAAAAACATCGCTGAAGGCGCCACCTGCCCGAAAAGCCCGAAATCCTCCGACCCCTTCATCGGCAGCACGCCCTCGCCCTGATCATGGCTGATGCCCTCCTCGTCCATGGCGCGTTCGAGCGCAGTCACGGCCACTTCCGCATTGCTGCATTGATGGAACACGTCCTCGTAGACGATGGTAACCTTGAGCCCCGCGACACCTGCCTCCGTGGCGGCCAGCGCCTCCGCACGGGCGACGAGGTCGGCCATCCGCTCGTCGGTCAGTGTCCTGAGCGTCGCCCAGATCTCACCGTAGCCGGGACTGATGCCGAAGGCCGCCTCGCCGAGCCGTGCATGCGTCACCGTCACCATCGTATAGTTTTCGTCGAGCGGCCCGTTATTGCCGAGCGCCGTCAGACCGGAAAGCAGCGCGGCCATCGCAAAGGTCGGGGCAATGCCGTCCTCCGGTGTGGAGGCATGCGCCGTCTTGCCGGAAAGCGAAATACGCATGCCGCGCGAGGCGCAATTGACCGGCCCGGTGCGCAGGGCGGCATGGCCGAAGCCGATTCCGGGGAAATTGTGCAGCGAGAAGACGAGATCCGGCTTGATCTCCGCAAATTTCGGATCGGCGAGGACGGCCGCGGCACCCGCTCCGTTTTCCTCCGCCGGCTGGAACATCAGGATCGCCCGCCCTTTGGTCGGTCGCTGACGCCCGAGCCCCTTGGCAAGCGCGATCAGGATCGTCATGTGTCCGTCATGGCCGCAGAGATGGCCGTTGCCCTTGATCTGAGAGCGATGCGCGATCTCGGAGATCTCCTCGATCGGCAACCCGTCGAGCTCGGCGCGCACCATCACCGTTGGTCCCGGTTCGCGCCCCTCATAGATCGCCGCCACACCGTGTCCGCCGAGGCCGGTGAGAACGGCATCCGGCTTCGTCTCACCGAGCGCCGTCACGATCGTTTCCGCAGTCTCCCGCTCCTCGTCCGAAATCTCCGGCCGCCGATGCAGGTCGCGCCGAAATGCGCTGAGCGCCTCGAGGTCACGGTCGATTAGAAACATCACGCCCTCCATGAACAAAAATCCGCGATCTCGCTATGACATCCTCCGGCACCATGGCTATGGGCATAACGGGCCGCACCCTGGAGGGCCGCGGCAAGCCCACGTTAGACCATCTCGGCTCTCCGATGAAAAGTCCAAAGCGGTAGCCGATGGCAACCATGTGACTGCCGCATCTCTGAAGGACATGGTATCGCGGGCTTGGGTGTTCCTCTCTGCACAACCCAACCGATCCCCACGGCTCGCCGAACCAGCGGCGGCAATGGCTGAATGCCGGTACGACCACTTGCCTCCAATCGCTTCCATCCGGCCGGGGCGAAGACGATGTCCAAGTCTTCCGTGCTAGGCGACCACTGGCATCGCTGAATCGTGCTGGCTTCGTTATTTGAGAGAAAACCCCTGGCTTCTGGTTTGACGTAGCGTCTCCGCTTGCTTCAGTGCAACGGACACCCGCTCATGGGCGGCAACTTGTTGTATCGTCCGCAAGAAACTCCAAGCCGCCCGCAAATCTGCCTTTTGAATTGCGGTCATCCCAGAAGCCACGTTGTCGAAAACCTCTCCGTTGACATCGCTCGCCGCGATACCGAGAAAGGTGCGCTCCCCAAACCGCTCGGTTACGGCCTTAAAACCGATCAAGCTCTGCCCCCACCTGGCTGTCGGCATGCGCGACTTGGAGAGCAGTTTGTGCATCACTCCGGCCAATCGCGTCCTGTGCTTGCTTGAGAGCCTGCTTTGCGTGTGACGAGAGCACCGGAATGTCGATGGCGAGCTTCGTTCGCAGAGTCCGCTCCTCTGCCTGATATTTGCGTTCCGTCTCGCGACGGAGCCGGAGATAGCGCTCGAGGTTCCTTGAAAGTGCGGGTGCGTTAGCAAGCGCGCGTTCGCGATCCTGTTTGTCAGCGCGCCACGCGAGCATTCCGCTCTTCCCGTTGAGCGCACCGAAAGTCTCAGGGTTACCGGCAATTTTAGCTAAAGTAGCATCGGCGACGTCTTTGTCCTTGAGCATGGTGTCGACATCGATCGCCTTGAACGCCGTTTGCGGATCGGCGTATACGATCTGGAAGCGGAAGGATACTTCCTCCCATTGACTTTTCAGACCTGGATCGGCCGCAAGCCTTTCATCAACAGCCCGCTCAAAAGAGTTGGCGAAGCTTTTGATGCCGGTCACCATCGGTCTTTTCTCCTCGGCAACATTAGCCTGACTCATGTCCGTGAACGGGCCGGTGAGCCTGATGCGATGGCCGATGGTCGCCAGCCTCTGAACGACATCGCGGAGCCGCTGCTTCTGTCTGACAGTCCATTCAAGGCGATCGCGAACGAGTGTCCGTGCCACAGCCATCAGATGCAGGCCGCGAACTTCGGCGAAACGAAGGGCCTGCCGGTAGAGCGAGGTGTCTTTGTAGTCGAGTGTCGACTCCTTTGCATTTGAGCGCGACAATATCGAAACCAGTCCGCCAGCTTTTTCGAAGGAACGTTGACCATAGTAGATTGCTAGGCTTTCGCGGTGCCGTGTCATGCCCACGTAGGCGAGATGTCGATCGAGTGACAGCGAAGCCAGCATCTTCACGTCATCGACCGTAGTACCCTGGCTCTTGTGGATTGTGATAGCGTAGCCAAGATCAACGTTAGGGTAGGAGCGGCTGTCGACTGTGACAGGACGGCGGCGCCCACTCTCCCCGACCTCGGCAACGATCCGGTTGAGACTCGCCTCAAGCACGCGACCGATCATGCCGTTCTTGACGCCGAGTGTCCCGTCGTTCTTCAAAAAAACGATCTGGTCGCCAGGAGCGAAGTGGCGCATTCCCTCCTCGGTGGTAAAGGGAGATCCCTCGCCAACAATGCCTCGCTCGACCAGTTTCGCACGGGCCTTCTCGTTCAACATCCGAACGTCACGACGCAAATGCGCGAGGATTAACGTCTCCCTCGTCGGCTCGTAGCCACGGCTCCAATCGGCAATCAGGCGTTCTACAGCGCCGGCTTTCAGTTCCGAACTAATGAGCGCTTTGTGAGCGCCATAGGCACCCAGTGCTTCTCCCACTTGACCGCGCGCGAAGGCGAGCGAGGCGGATCGCATCCAGTCCTCGCGCTGGCGATGGATCGTCTCAAGTTCCGTGTAGCCAATCCGCTCGGTTATGGTGCGGAATGCCGCGCCCGCTTCGATCGGCTGGAGTCGATCTGGGTCGCCGACGAGGACGAGCTTCGCTCCCGTCCTGGTCACCGCCTCGACGAAGAGCGCCATCTGCCGCGACGAGACCATGCCGGCCTCATCCAAAACGAACACCGTCTTATCGTCGAGGGCGTTTCGTCCTTCTGACCATTGTCAGTGGCCGCAGGATCTCACGGCCGCGGCGACTAAAGTGACAACTCAACGTGGCCCTGGCCAACAACGCGGCGTCAGTTAGGCATCGGCGGATCCACAGATCAAAGTGTAGGGTATGCCATTACATTTCGCATCACCCAACTAGCGACAAGCCACCAATGGGGTTAGGAAAGTTGATCGCACGTAAGCTGCCGTTCGATGACACAGTAGTGCGACCTGTCGCAAGGCTCGATGTTCAGGTAACAGGCACGCCGACTTTGCTTAAATCTCTGTCACTTTTAAACCGTAAACGCTCCGCAACCGAAGACGGAGAGTTCATGTTTTTCGAGCCAACGTTCATACCGGACATTATGCGCGGCCTGCCCAACCGTTGGGCGACGGCAGGAAAAGTGCGATCAAACTCCATTTCCGATCCATCAGGTCGCTTGCATAACGGCTCTCTCGTCGGGCATAGTCCCTTCGGGTGAAATCAGTCAAACTGATCGCGATCTCCGTTCGTCCTAAAGACAACCGGAATTACAACCAGCTGATTTCACTCGGCTCTTTTTGGTCAGGGTCTCAGGAGGTCAGTCGTAGGTTTATGATCGAAGATATGAATGCCGTTTGGTATAAAGCGTTTGTTGAAGTCGCGGCACGTCAATGGGAAGCGTTTCCTGAGATAACGGAAGACGGCATTATACTAGTAGACCTAACTCACGATTGGATAGAGTATTTATTATATTCCCTTCTCATAGCAAAAGGCGTACAACTTGAAAAAAAATGCAATATAGTTGGATTTTGCTTAAATACTTCCGTTGCCGCACAATCATGCCCGAGATTGAACATCAATGCAATTAGGGAAATTGCTAGGGCACACGGCGTCTACGAGGTCATCCATCTCTCCAAAGACGATTTTGGGCACGAATTCCATAATATTCTTCGAAGTTCATTTCCAATCATAGGAGACATGCTACAAAACTATGACGGATTCTTAAACTTCAGAAATGACAGCGACAAATCTAGAGCGCATATCCTCACATGTGCGTATGAAAGTGCCTTGCGGGCCGGTCTCGTTCCTTCTTGCGAAGGGTTCGGCCGCGAGATTTTTGAAGCAACCTTAGAAGCTAAATACGTTGATGAGTATTTATCTACGTTCTTCAATACCAAAAATGTTGTCGCAGTTGTTACCGGCCACCTGGATTACAATCCTTGGAGGCTTATATGTCATCATGCCACGTTGAGATCGATCCCGATCTATAATTTCTTCACTGGCCGCAGTGTTTCCGTCTGGCGTTTGACGCCTTCCGCCGATGAACCTTTTGGGTCAGCCAAAGCGCGCGCGAACGCAGCATCGTTTGAAGCGTCGAAAGACGCGCTAAAGAACAGTCCTTGGGCATACGGGCACTCAACACTTGTTGTACCGACCAAAGGATCGAGCACTGTTCCGTTGGCACTATCGGCCGCCAGCGCCAGACCTCTCCTAAAACGCCACTTTGCGGACAGATACCCTTGGCGTGACGGGAAGCCAATCGCCTCTGTCTTTACGCACACATTTTCCGATATTCCCTGCTCTGACATTCAGATTTTCCGTGATCATTCGGAGTGGCTGAAAGAGACCTTGTCTTTTGCAGCAAGCGATGATTCTAAGAACTGGATAATCCGCCCACATCCTCTTGACAAAGCTTATGATCGTACCGCGCTAATTGACCGCCTACGCGCCCAGTATGCTGGGACAGGCAACATACACTTTGCTGATGCCAGCCAGAGTGTCGTGGAATGTCTCACCGTGTCCGACCTGATAATTACTGTTCGGGGCACGATTGGCATTGAAGCTACGGCAGCCGGAATCCCGTGCATACTCGCAGGTGCGGCCCCTTATTCGAGTTGCGGATTTTCTCGGCTTTGTCGCACACGAGGGGAGTATTTCTCCCTTCTTGCCGGCTCGCAGATTCCGATTGTGAACGAGCGCGAACGGTGGCTTGCGCAGGCATATCTCCTTTTTGAATCCACGCTGGCGGATGTTCAATCCGAAGCGCTCCCAGCGATTTGTAGCTCTTGGGTTGATGAGACGGCCTATTTCCAAGAGGCTTCTGCGCGCCTTAGCCGCTACTCTATTGAACGCGACCCCTTCATGCATGCGCTACAGGTGCTTAGTACGGCGGGAGAGGGAAGGTCCGTTTGGCCCATTTGTCTGTCAAAACCAAGCGAGCGATCGGCGCTGACTTCGATCGATGGCTTCCCGATCTACTTCACGCCCTGGCGTTCGGGGCTGAGAGCGATTATTGACGGGTTTCATGCTCCGGATGAGACCGGCTCCTGGTCGAACAAGGTCAAAGCCTCCATTCTTCTGCCGGTTGCACGCGAGAACGTAAGGCGGTTGTCCTTAACTGGCAGAAAGCTGGTCGATCGGCAAAAGGTGAGCGTGAGAACGCTATCGGGTGCGTTGCTCACTGTGGATTGGACTGATATGGACTTCCAAACGGTCGATCTTGACGTGTCTGGACAGCTTGACGGGGAGGATAACTTCACCGTCGTTGAGTTTGAGATTTCGGAAGTGTTGTGTCCGGCAGTAATTGGCATGAATGGGGACACTCGCGTTCTCGGATTCTGTCTCCGCTCTCTTGGGATATCGTATGATTAACGGAAACAAGAGCGTCGTTGCGATCATTCCAGCGAAAGGCGTCTCCCGACGAGTGCCCGCGAAGAATTTGCGTACGGTGGGTGGAATGTCGCTCATCGAAAGAAAGATAAAGCAACTCTCAAGTTGTAGTTTGATAGACCGAGTCGTTGTCGGGAGTGATTCCGATGAGATTCGTCAAATTGCCGAGCGTAACGGAACTGAATATCTCAATCGTGAACCCTATTTTTGCGATGAGTCCCGTTGCTCCGCGAATGAAATGATTGAAGACCTCGTATCGCGCGTTTCGGGAGACATTGTGCTTTGGGCGCATTGCACCAACCCGTTTGTGGAGGCGTCAGACTACGCCCTTGCTTTGTCGATGTTCTCGACGGCGGCTGCCGACGGGTACGATTCGCTGATGTCTGTTACGCGGCTCCAAAGCCACATTTGGACGGGCGATAAGAAGCCATTTAACTTCGAACCATTGAGAAGACCTCACCAACTTGCGTCCACGTTGGAGCCTATTTTTTTTCAGGATGGCGCCATCTTTATTCAGCCTCGCCCGAACATGGTCGAGAATAGCTATTTTTATGGACTTAATCCTTATTTCTTTGAGCTTTCGCAATTATCATCTCTTGATGTTAATACAATGGATGATCTTGTTCTAGCCGATTGCATCATGGAAAAGCGGCAGCGCTCTGAGTGATATTCTCCCGTTCCGTTTTTGAATAGGAAGGTGAGGAAAATCCCATCATCGCCGTCGAAGTGTTCGGAGGCGTGAGACGTGTTTCGTTCTGCGCCAAGCAGAGGAAAGAAAGTCGATCGAGGAGGCTTCTAGACAGCTTTGTCGACGACGAAGAGCTCGTCGCACGCATCAAGGCGAAATCTCTGCGGTAACAATCGGCCGGTTACCCAGCGTCAGGATCAGATTGAGAATCCACATGCGGAAGCGGACGACACGTTCGACGAGCCTTTTCATCGACAGCCCCCAGGTGTTTCGCCAGGATCTCGGCGAGCACAGCCCAAAACGAGCGCTTCGCTACCGGCGCTGGCGCCGGAGCAGCACCCGGAACCGGCGGCACCCGTGCGGCCGCCAGCACCCTCTGAAGCATCGCCTCGACGCGCTCTGGCTTCACCAGCGCTTTGTTGAGGCCGTCGCCGGCGTAGCTCTGTCCGCGATCGAGCGATCGAGCGATCGAGCGATCGAGCAGGCGATGCGCCCCCTGGCGAGCGGAGAGAACCGCGCAGGGTAGCTCGCCCATTCCTGCGACAGCGCCTTGCCGAAGGCGACGATCGACATCTCGCCGGCAACGAACTTCTCGTAACCGCGGCGCAGCAGCAGGCAGCAGGTAGTAGCCGAGCCGCTGCTGCAAATCCTATCGAACAGCACGTCGCCACGTAGCGACGGGATCGCTTCGGCGATGCCGATCCACGATCCACGTATCGCGCATGAATTGCGGCCCGCCGGCGGCGCTTGACCCTCAACGCCTCGTCCAGCCTTTCTGGGCGTTGATCACTTCGCCCAACGTCATCGTCGTGAGCCGCTGCGGCAACTTGTCCTGGTTGTTGCCGTAGATCGTGTCAACGCCGCGCGGCGCCTCGATGCCTACGATGAAATCGAGCAGCATCAATGCCGACATGGGAACGAGATCGGGAAGCGTCTTGCGCATGAAAGGGCTCCAGCATGGTCGATGCTGAAGTCTAAGACGCAGGGGCCGCGTCAATTGCGGATGGGGAGGTTGTCGCTGGACTATTATGCACGGATGTGCTGTAGAACTCATCCACAAGTGGTTTCCCAGAAACGACATCCCCAAGTAGAGTACATGCCGTGATCGAAAAGATTTCTCGCTTTCTTCCCTTTTCCAGCCACCGCAAAAGCAAGAACGTATCGGTTGCAGACCTTCCAGCCTCTGCGGACACCATCGAGTTTCTTTTTCAGGCCTTGCTAAACCGCCCCGTCGGGAACGATGAATTCAAAAATGGCATGGATAGGAAGGAAACTGTCCGCTGGTGGATCGACAGCATGATCCACAGTGACGAGTTCAGGCACCTCTTTGCACAGCGTCACGGTTTTGCTCCAAAACTTCCAGAGCCGGCGCAGTCCCTTTCCGCTTCGGCGGCTCCTCCCCGGTTGCTGTTGCTGGGCACATGTGGTGTTGGACCTCTTGTGCAGATCGGAAACAGGCTTGGCTTGCATCTGCAACATCAACTGGCCACTTCGCACCGGTACGACGGGCTGCCCGATCTTACCACGGACGGGTTCGATGCTGCTGTATTCTTCCTGACCCTCAGGCACTTGCTGGCCGATGCGACGGGCTTGCCCTTAAATGCCGCCGACATGGCGGTGGCGCGCCTCAGTAACGATCAGGAGCTAGACGCCTTGGTCCAAAGCTGTGGCGAACTTATTTCAAACAAGCTATCGAGCCTGTCCTCTATCAGCCAACGCATCCCTTTATTCATACCTGATTTTTTTGAACCCTCGTTCGATTACACGGGGATGGTCCTGCCTGGTGATCGCGTCTCTTACAAAGAGTTCATCAGGAAACTAAATGACACATTGAGTAAATTGATGAGGTCACACGACAATCTCATCTATGTCGACACCAACGAAATCGTAAATTTCATTGGCAGGATGCATTTCCAGGATGACATTTCAACTCACGCTACGCATAACGCCTTTATTGCCGACGCCGAGGGTTTTCACCGCGTAGCTGATGATGAGAGGGTAGCCCCTTCTCGGCTCCCCTCGGAAGTTTGGCAGATCGACGCTTTCCGCGGACTCTACGGGAAAACATTCCTCAACAAGATCAAGACAGACTTGGCGATCCTACGCGCAGAAAAGCCCATTAAGCTTATTATTGTCGATCTGGATGACACGCTTTGGCGTGGCGTCGCAGCCGAGGAAGATCGACCGCTTTGGGAACGTACAGAAGGCTGGCCCGTCGGCTTCGTCGAGGCGCTATTGTACTTCAAGTCTCGGGGCGGATTGCTCGCCGTAGCAAGCAAGAATGATCGCGACCCAACGCTAGAGCGGCTGAAGATGATTTGGCAGGGAGCCATCACCGCAGAAGACTTCGCGTCGATGAAGATCAATTGGAATTCGAAGTCGGAGAACATTGCCGAAATATTACGGGAGACCAACATCCTCCCACAGAACGCTCTGTTTATTGACGACAACCCGCGTGAAATCGACGAGGTGCGGGCGCGCTTCCCGGACATGCGTTTCCTGAACGAAAATCACTATGACTGGCGCCGGATTGTTCTGCAGGCGCCTGAAACACGGGTCGCCCGAATCACTGAGGAGTCCGCACGGCGCACTGAGATGGTTCAAGCCCGCGTCGAGCGTCTCGATATGGAGCGCCAGATGTCTCGCGAGGACTGGCTCCGCTCTCTTCAGCTGGAGCAACAGCTGTTCATCATGGACATCGACGACAAGCCGCGGTTCGAGCGCGGCTTCGAACTCATCAACAAGACCAACCAGTTCAACACTACGGGCAAGAGATGGGAGTTATCCGAATTCAAGGACTTCCTCGCGGCTGGCGGTGTTTGCCTGTTGTCCTCCCTCAGGGACAAGACAGGCGACAACGGAATCACCGGCGCGGCCTTGGTGAAAGACGGGGAGATCGTCCAGGCAGTACTCTCTTGTCGCGTGTTCGGCCTCGGTGCGGAAGTAGCGATGGGATCAGCCGCCACGAAGATCGCGCTGAGCCAGGCGGACAGGGCCACGGGCATGATCATCGACACAGGCAAGAACCTCACCTGCCACGGCTGGTTCAAATCCCTTGGTTTCACTGATGCCGACGGTCATTTCGAGACCGTCGAGGCCTGTGAAACGCCTGAGTGGATCAAGGTTTCCTAGCCGCCTGAACTGTGGCTAGAGACCTGCCGCCGTCTCTCCTATGCAGATTCCGAGGCAAGCCGCCCCCTCATTCCGAAATCATTCCGCCCCCCAATTCCGAGAATTAAGCGCCCCTTGTTCCGAGATGATGCCGCCCCCTGATTGGGCTGTTTGTCGGGGTGTCCTGCTGGTGAGACGTTCGTCCTTTCGGTTGCCTGATATGAGAGGAAGGAACGCGATGCCAGCGGAGAGACTGAAGATGCGTGTCCGCGAGATTCGTAAGCGGTTAGCTGACGGCGTCTGACCTGAAGTTCCAGGGCATGAGGGCTTCGATTTCGGATGCTGGCCAGCCTTGAGCAATGCGGGTCAAGGTCTGGGAGAGCCAGTCGAAGGGGATCGACGTTGTTCATCTTGGCGGTTTGCAAGAGGGTGGCCACCGTCGCCCAGGTCCTTCCACCGCCCTCGCTGCCGGCGAATAGACTATTCTTTCTCGTAATTGTTTGGGGCCGGATCGCCCGTTCGACGATGTTGGAGTCTATCTCGATGCGACCGTCCGTCAGAAAGCGTTCCAGCGCCTCGCGCCGGGTGAGCGCGTAGCGGATCGCCTCGGCGGTTTTGGATTTTCCCGAGACTTTGCCCAGCTCTTTTTCCCAGAGCTCGAAGAGGCTGGCGACGATGGCCGTGAGCGCGACGAACAGCCCACTGCTTTGGGCGTTGACGGAACGGCAACAGCGATTTTTCTCAGAACTTCTGCTTTGCCCGCTTCGGCATAAAATAGGTTCGGATATTGACGAGTGCTTCGGCGACCTCAGCAGCA
>NZ_FMXF01000025.1:0-89225 GCF_900103435.1 Sinorhizobium sp. NFACC03 | reverse complement strand
TTTCGACATCTCGGTGCGGAACAGGGTGGCATTGGCATAGAGCCGCTGCCGCAGTGCATCGCCGTTCTCGATCAGGTCGAAGACCGTGAGCGAGGCGGCGGCAATCACCGGCGCCAGCGTGTTGGAGAACAGATAGGGCCGCGAGCGCTGCCTCAGCCACTCGACGACCTCGGCCCTGGCCGAGGTATAGCCGCCGGAGGCGCCGCCGAGCGCCTTGCCGAGCGTGCCGGTGATGATGTCGATGCGGCCCTCGACGCCGCAATGTTCGGCCGAGCCGCGGCCATTCTTGCCGACGAAGCCGACCGCATGGCTGTCGTCGACCATCACCATGGCGCCGTATTTGTCGGCGAGGTCGCAGACGCCCCCGAGATTGGCGATGATGCCATCCATCGAGAACACGCCGTCGGTGGCGATCAGCTTGAAACGGCTGCCCTCGGCCTTCTTCAGTTCCTCCTCCAGTGCCGCCATGTCGTTGTTGGCATAGCGGAAGCGCTTGGCCTTGGAGAGGCGCACGCCGTCGATGATCGAGGCGTGGTTGAGCGCGTCGGAGATGATCGCGTCCTCTTCGCCCAGCAGCGTTTCGAACAGGCCGCCATTGGCGTCGAAGCAGGAGGAATAGAGGATGGTGTCTTCCAGGCCGAGGAAGGACGAAATGCGCGCCTCCAGCTGCTTGTGCTCCTCCTGCGTGCCGCAGATGAAGCGCACCGAGGCCATGCCGTAGCCGTAGCGGTCGAGCGCCTGCTTGCCGGCCTCGGCCAGTTCTTCGTTGTCGGCAAGGCCGAGATAGTTGTTGGCGCAGAAATTGAGCACGCGGTCGCCCGAGGCGACCTCGATCGCGCCCGCCTGCTTCGAGGTGATGACACGCTCCGACTTGTACAAACCGGCCGTCTTCAGGCCCTCGAGTTCGGAACGAAGATGGGAGAGCAAGCGTTCGGTCATTCAGACACTTCCTTCGGCTCGATGCGCCGCCTCTGCGGGCAATTCGGCTGCGACCGGCGGGAAGCCGCTGCGGCAGAGCGCATCGAGACCTTCGAGATCCAGTCGCTCGAGCCCCAGTTCCGGAAGGATGTTGTTCTCGCCTTCGAAGTCCCGACCGTACATCGCCGAGAAGATGCGGATACCCGACTCATGCAGGACCGCCGGGCATCCGGCCAGGCGCGCGAGTTGAGCCGTCACGACCAAGCCAAACGGGACATCCTCCGTCACATAGCGGCTGTCCGCTGTCGCGGGGCCGGTGCCGCCGTGTCCGGCCTGATGCATCTCCTGGTTCATTTGCGAGATGGTGCTGACCGGCACATGGAACGACAGGTGGAAATGCTGGAATATATCGCGCACTTCCAGCTGCAGCTTCTCGGCAATGGCGAGGCGCTCACGATCGAGCGTCTCCAGAAGTCGGCCGATGTTGGGGGTGACGTTTTGGGCCTGGATCCAGCTCTCGCCGCGTTCCATGCGCGACATGTTGCCAAGCGCGATCCCCAAGTGATTTTGCGGATTCAGGTTCGACAGAGCGATCGCCAGCAGGCTGCCGCGATCGACAAAATGTTCGCCGAAGAGCGCCTTGCAAACCGCGTGTCCCCGGGCGCTCTCCGACGCCGGAACGGTCGCCAGATCAACCTGCTTTCGTATCGTGTTCACCTGGACCAGCGCCGGGCCGAGCTTCCGACCGCTGACGATCGTCGTACCCCAGGCAACGATCGGCACACTTATGCCGCGCGCGGCCAGAACCGATGAAAGATAGAGCGCTCCGAACGAAGTGTGCGAGCTGAAGATCACCACTTGCCCAGCAGCGAGATGGGGCGCGATTTCGTTCAGCACGAACCTGTGACCGTAGGCCGGCAGCGCGATGACGATCGCATCTGCGCCGCTCACCAGATCTGCTGCGCTCTGAGCGACCGCCGGATCGAACACGCCTTCGACGGCACCCTCAGCCGTCAGGCTTTCTCCCTCGGTGAGCGCCAACGTCCCTGTACCGGATGGCGACCAGAGCGTTGCCTTGTGTCCCAGTTTTTCAAGAAGTGCGGCGGTGCCAAAGGCAATAGAGCCCGCACCCGCGATACCTACTCGCATGTCGTTTTCCATTTTAACTGATATCGGGTAACGGGCGCCGCCAGGCGCCCGTCGTTAAGACGCTGCGGCTATGACGCCGCGTTTCGGGAGGAGATGAGTGTGGTCGCTTCGGACGGCCAGCCAACCCAGATGTCGTCGCGGCTGAGGCCTTCCACTTCGCTTGGATGAACGAGCGCGTTGAGCAAGTGTCCGTCGCCGATCTCGACCTTGAGCGACGTGTGGTTGCCCTTGAAGACGCGCTGGCGGATCCGCCCCTGCACCCGGTTTGCCACGCTCGGTTCGTGCGCCGAGCATTGGATTGCCTCTGGCCTCAACACGACGTAGATCGCGTCGCCTGGCTTTGGAGACAGCGCGCCGGCGCAGGTCTTGATCGTCACACCGTTCCACCGCACCGCGGCTTCTCCAGGTTCGGTGCCGACGACATCGGAACGCAACAGATTGGTTTCACCCAGGAAGGTCGCCACGAAAGCGGAGCCCGGCCGATTGTACAGGGTCGCCGGATCGCCCATCTGCTCGATGCGGCCATTGTTCATGACGACGATCGTATCCGACATGGTCAGTGCCTCTTCCTGATCGTGGGTTACGAACATGAACGTCTTGCCGGTCTGCTCCTGGATCGCCTTGAGCTCCACCTGCATGGTCTGGCGAAGCTTCGCATCGAGAGCAGAAAGCGGCTCGTCGAGCAGGAGAACGTCAGGATCAGGTGCGAGCGCCCGCATCAAAGCGACACGCTGGCGCTGACCGCCCGACAGCTCGGACGGAAGTCGGCTTGCGAACTCCTGCAATTGTACGAGCTCCAGAAGTTCCGATACCCGCTTCTGCATCTGCCGGTTGTCGACCCCCTTCAACTCCAGGCCGAAGGCGATGTTCTTCGCGACGGTCATGTGCGGAAACAGCGCATAGTCCTGAAACACGATGTTCACGTTGCGCCGGTTCGGCGGAACCTGGGTCACGTCGCGGCCGGAAAGCAGGATGCGGCCGCTCGTGGGTGTTTCGAACCCGCCGAGCATGCGCAGCGTCGTCGACTTGCCGCAGCCGGAGGGGCCCAACAGCGTGACGAATTTGCCGCGCTCTATGTTGAGGTTGAGATTATCGACCGCGACAAAGCTGCCGAAGCTTTTCCTGACATTTTCGAACTGAACAACCGGTTCCATCAGCGGATCCTCGAACGACGTGTGAGATATTCTGCGTAAAGCCCGACCACGGCCGTCACGACCAGGACGAGCGTGGCCATGACGTTGATCTCCGGCGACATGCCGGACTGTACGCGGGCGAAGATGAGCATCGGCAGCGTCGGGCGATAGCCGCCGAGGAAGAAGGTGCGGACGAAGTCATCGCTCGACAGCAGGAGGCAGAAGATCATGCCGCCGAAAATGGCCGGTCCCAGGTAAGGAAGGGTGACGCGGAAAAAGGTGACGATGCTGTCTGCGCCGAGATCACGCGCGGCGTCGACCAGATTGCCCGGCATCGAGCGCAGTCGCGTCAGAACCATGACCACAACGAAGGGCACGGCATGGACGACGTGGCCGAGAATGATGGCCGCGGTGCCGGTCGGAAGATCTATGGTCGTGATGAAGATGCGCAGCGAGATCGCCGAGATCATGCCCGGCACGACGGCCGGCAGACAGGCCACGGCGAAGGCCACGTATTGAGCGGCACCGCGCAGCGATCCGATCAACATCGCGATCCAGACCCCGATCACCGTTGCGATGGCTGTCGTCGCCGCGGCGATCATGATGGTGTAGAGGCAGGCGTCCAGGAACTGCTTGTCCTGAATGACCTTGGCGTACCAGTCGATCGTCAGGTTTCCGAGCGGAAACGAGATGAAACTCGCGTCCTTGAAGCTGACGGCGACCATGAGCGACAGCGGCAGAAACAGATAGAGGACAAACAGCCAGTAGAAGGACTTGAGGGCCAGCCCCGGCCAATCGAGAAACATGGCGCGCATCAAAATGTCCTTTGCTTCGAGCCGCCGACAACCCGCATGAACAGGCCGACGGTCACGAGGGATGCAGCCAGCATGATCATGGCGAAGGCCGCACCCGCCGGCCAGCGGCTGCTGGCACCGTGGAAGAAGCTGCTGATCGTCTCGGAGAACATGCTGGTGGTCGGCCCGCCAAGCAGGATGGGGGCAGCAAACACGCCCATGCAGGTGAGGAAGACCAGTGAACAACCGGAGACGATACCGTCACGCGAAAGCGGCAGCACGATGCGGCGAAAGCGCGTGAACGGCCCTGCCCCGAGGTCGGCTGACGCATCAAGCAGGGATTTCGGGATCTTCTCGATGGCCGAATAGAGCGGCAGCAGCATGTAGAGGCAGACCATGTAGACCAGGCCGAAGCTGATCGAGAACGAGGTGTAGAGCATCTGGATGGGGCGGTCGGTGAGCCCGATCTCCCGCAGAAGCACGTTGACTGCACCACGATTGGCCAGAAGCATGATGACCGAGAAGATGCGGATGATTTCGCCGGCCCAGAACGGTGCCAACAGCAGGAGCAGCGCTCGCGACCTGCCCCCGGCCGAGACCACTTTTGCCACATAATAAGCCACCGGATACACCACGACCAGGGTTACCGCAGTTGCTATGGAGGCGTAGACGAAGCTACGCAGCAGCGGCATCCAGTAGAGTTTCTCGCTGAAGAACAGCGCGTAGTTGTCGAGCGTGAAATTGGCTTCCACACCAGGCTCTGGCGGGTAGCTGGACAGAAGACTGATGCGCAGCATTTCGTAGATGGGGCCGATATGCATCATCAGCATCCAGACAACCGGCACGCCGGCCAACAGAAGGATGCGTCCGTATCGCCAGTCGGCAACGGCGCCCAACGTATATCGATAGGCCGGCGAGTGGATCACCCGGGCAATGCCTGTCGAGTACTTCATTTGAGCGGCATAGGCGGGGATACCCCCATCCGCTGTACTTGTTCCCACAGCCATTGAATTGTCCCAAACCTTGACCCGTTGGGCGGCGACCGGACGTGCGTCGTCGTACTGACCCCGTCGCTAAAACGGGGTCAGGGCCAGTCGCCGCTCTGTGGTTGCTTAAGCCGCCTTCAGTTCGGCGACGGCGCGATCAATGATTTCGTTTTTCAGCGAACGGTTAGTCGAGCTGAAGAAAGTGACACGTTCAAGTTCGTCCTGCGGCAGCGTCGAAGCCAGCCGCTCCTTGTCGTTGAGCAGCTTGTCGACGCCCGAGATCGTCGAGCTGAAGCCGGACGTGCGCGTCATCGCCGCTCCGACCTCAGGATTAGCCAGGATAGCATCGAACAGTTTGTAGGCGTTCTCGGCGTTGGGCGCGTTATTGACGATGTTCAGCGTGTAGCAGAACCCGTAGGTGCCTTCTTTCGGAACGGACAGTTTCACTGGCACGCCGTCCATGATCAGCTTGGCGGCGGGGCCCGACCAGGCTTGAGCCAGGTGGATATCCTCGTTGATGAACATCTGCTGCACTTCGCTGGCTGCGTCGTAGTATTTGCGAACCATATGCTTGTGCTTGATCAGGAAGTCACGCGCCTCGTTGGCGGCCTTGCGGGCCTCTTCGGCCTTGTCGGTATAGGTGACGAAGTCGCCATCGTGGCCGAGATATTTCATGGTGATCGACATGAAGTCGCCCGCCAGGTACGCGGTCAGACCCTCGTATTTCTCGTCGAACATGATGCCCCAGCTGTCAGCCTCCGGTACGTAGTCCGTATTGCGGACCAGGCCTTCGTAGCCGGCCAGGATCGGCAACCCCCACAGGTTGCCCTCGTAGCGCGCCCAGGACGCGTCCTGATAGGCAGGGTTGAGGTTCGACCAATTGCGCAGCCTGGCTGTGTCCAGTGCCTGTACCAGCTTCGAACCGATGAACTGGCCATAGCGATGGCCCGCAACGGTCACGATGTCGGTGGTCGGATTTGCGCCTTCTGCCGTGAGCAGATTGTACTGCTTGCCCTGGTCGTCCGTCAGACGGATGCGCACCTCAATGCCGCTTTCCTTCTGGAACTGCTCGATGAAGTCCTGCGGCAGGAACTTGTCGTATGTGGTGATGTTGAGAACCGAGCTCTGCGCGCTGGCCGGCCGGATGATGTACGGCGCTGCGAGCAGCGTCGCGCTGCCAGCTCCCAGCAGCTTGAGTGCGTTCCTGCGATTGATCTTCTGCCCGATAATCATTTGTTCCTCCTCGCGCCTCCCAGCGTGACTTGATGAGTGTCGGTCCGTGCGTGGCGCAATACCGGGCCGATCGCCAATCGCGCAACCGGATAGATCCGACTGCAGCCTGCACATAGATAGGCGCAGCAATTTTGACCCGTCTAATTGTTTTTGAGTCTGCCTCTATTCCAAAAGGTTATAGGATCGCAGTTCGCGTCGCGGCGCCGGGCGCCGGTGTTTTCCAGCATAGCGAGCGGTCACATTGTCAATATCCGGTGACGGGGCTAGGGTGATTGCAGGCCGCCCCCCTTTTGAGAAGTTATGGAATGAAGCGCGCACCGAACCTGCGACAAATCGAGGCCCTCAAGGCCGTGATCGAATGTGGAACGGTCAGCCGTGCAGCCGAGATATTGCATATCTCACAACCTGCGGTGAGCAAGCTATTAGCGCATTTGGAAGAGGATACGGAACTTGCGCTGTTCGATCGCGTCAAGGGCCGGCTCATCCCTTCGGAACACGGGATGCGGCTCTACAAGGAGATTGATCGTGTCTTTGCCGGTATCAAGCAGATCGAGCGCGCCGTCGACCTCATCCGGCGCGAGGAGCTTGGGCAAATATCCGTTGGCGTGATGCCGGCCCTGTCCGGTCCCTTCATCAGCCACACCAACAAGCGCTTTCTTGCCAGGTATGGCGATGCCTATATTTCCGTGGTGATCCGCAGTTCGCAATTCATCGTTGAATGGCTGCTCTCCAAACAGGTCGACATCGGCCTGATCAATCGCAATACGGACAACCCCTATATCGAGTGTGTTCCCCTACGCGGCGGCGACCTTGTCTGCATAGCGCCGGCGGGCCATCGCTTCGCGGCGAAACAAGAGGTCGAGCCGGCCGACATCGACGGCGAGCCCTATATCGGCTTTGCCGCCGACAACCGCATCCGGCAGAAGATCGAAAGCACACTTGATGGCTACGGCACCCGCCTGAATTACATCATGGACGCGACCCTTGCGCCGGCGGTGTGTGAAATGGTCGCCAACGGGCTCGGGATTGCCATTGTCGACCCGGTGTTCGCCTACGGCCAGCGCGATCACCTTACGATCAGGCCCTTCCGCCCCAACATTGCATCTGATCTCAGCCTCTGCTGGCTTCGCGATACAAAGAATCGCCATCTCGTTGATGCCTATGTTGAGGCGACGCGCGCCACCGTGCAGGAAATGCAGCTCGGAATGGGTGTGACCAGCCAAGCGACTGAGTGACATGGAGGTTCTCAGGCAGTCGGCGGATCGCCGACTGCGATAAGGTGCGTCTTGCTTCAGACGAGTTTGATGAGAGCGACACCCGCAAGCAGCAGCACCACACCGACAAGACGCAAGCCCGACACCGACCTTTGCGGGAGGCGGAACCAGCCGTAACGATCGACGAATACGCTTGCGACCTGCTGACCTGCGACAGTGAAACCAACGGCTGCGGCAGCGCCGATCACCGGGATCGCAGTAAACACCGTGGTGACATAGGTCGCTCCGGCGAAACCGCCGAGCCACCCCCACCAGGGCATGGTCTGCACGCCGCCGATGTTGGGGCGAGGTGTCTTCTGCCTGGCGAGCGCCACCAGCATTACTGCTGCCATGGCGAGCGTGGCGACGAAGAACGAGATCGCGCCCACCGCAAACGGCGCACCGCCAAGCTCCTGGCGCAGCAGCGCATTGACGGCCCCCTGGACCGGGAGGACCGCGCCGGCCACGAGTGCCAAGGCGATCCATCCAAGCTTGTCAGCTTTGAGGTTGTCCTTTCCGCCTTGGCCGAACACGACCATGCCGACGCCGATGAGCACGACAAGCGTGCCAGCCGCGGCTCCGACCCGAAGCCCGGTTTGCACCACACCAAGCAGGCCGAAGCTATCGAGCGCGAGAGAAGCGAGCATCTGCCCGGCGATAAAGAGGCCGACCGATACCACTGCGCCGAGGCGGGGGAATAGAACGATCGTCGAGACGACGTAGACGGCCGAGGCAGTGCCTCCGATGAGATGCCACCACTCGGCCCGCGGAACCGCACCAAGCACGGCGAGGGTCCCGGTGAACAGGGCGACGAGAAACAGCAAACCGGTGCCAATCGCGAGCTGGAGCGTGGTCGCCGCGAACGGTGATCCGACCGCTTTCGAAAGCTGCGCATTGGCGCCGGCCTGAACGGCGAGCAGACCGCCCGCAACCAGAGCCATTGGGACGAACAGGGTCTCCATGACGGACCTCCTTGATGAGAATGACGTTGAGCGTGGATAGGGAGAAAGGATCAGGCGCTGATGCTCTCGCGGGCCGGCAGCCGCGGGACGACAAGTCCGCGCAGCACAGCCGGGCGGGCACCGACCGCCATGTACCACCGGGCGAGGTGGGGCGTTGCGTCGAGCGTGAGGCCGAGCTTGGTGAGACCGGCATGGATCCATGGCCAGGTCATCACATCGGCAATGCCGTATGCCTCACCCGCGATGTGGGAGTAGCGCGCCAATTGCCCTTCGAGCACCCGGTAGACACGGTTTGCTTCCGCCTCGAAGCGGCCAATGACATAGGGGATCTTCTCCGGTGCAAAGACCTTGTAGTTCCAGAGCTGACCCAATGTCGGCCCGACATGGGCTGCCTGGAACGAAGTCCAGCTTTGCGCCTGGATGCGCTCGGTATCGGAGCCGGGCAAGAGCACACCGGATCGCGCGGCGAGATAGGGCAGAATCGCGCCCGACTCGAAGACGGTGCGATCCTGATCGGGATCGACGATAACCGGTATCTTGTTGTTGGGATTGAGGGCCAGGAACTCCGGTGTCCTCTGGTCGCCGGCCTCGATGTCGATGACGTGAACATCATAGGGCAGTCCGGTCTCCTCCAGCATGATCGAGGCCTTGTGACCATTCGGCGTCTGGTAGGTGTAAAGCTGGATGGGGGTCATCTTGCGTATCTCCATCGACCGGTCCGCCCGATCGTGGTTATTTAGTTAGACCGTGCTTTCTCGCAGCGCGATCTGTCTCTTTGCCGTCTGACGCTGCATATTTGCACACCAACCACTACGCGCCGACCAAACACCAAGGCGCCTGATCGTGAGGGGTCGGCTTTGCCGATCCGATCGAGAATGGCGGGGAAAGCGCTGCAACTTCGCTCGCCCGGTCCGCTTCCCTGTTGTAAGTTTGTGCAATCATGCACAGCCACCACCAAATCGATTGGGAAGATCTTCGCTTTGTCCTGGCGGTCGCGGAGGCGAATTCTCTGGCCGCTGCCGCCCGCGCGCTCGGCGTCAATCACACCACCGTGCTCCGGCGCGTCGGATCGTTCGAACAGAAATTGGGTGTTCGGCTGTTTGATCGCCTCCCGTCCGGCTACACGCTGACTGCCGGGGGCGAGGAACTGCTCGCGGTGGCGCGGCAGATGGCCGAAACGGTCACTGAACTCGAACGGCGCCTGACGGGACAAGATCTGCGTCTGGAAGGCAGCCTGCGGATCACCACCACCGATACCCTCATGGCTTCGATTTTGCCGTCCATACTGGCTGCCTTCCAGCAGCGCCACCCCGGCGTCCTGCTTGAGGTGAGCACGTCGAATGCCCTGGCAAATCTCTCCCACCGCGACGCGGACGTCGCCATTCGCCCAGCCGTCGATTCCCCCGACGCTCTCGTTGGCCGCCGGATCGCGAGTGTTGCTTTCGCCGTTTATGCGGCGCCTTCCTACCTGCACGAACGCGGCTTGGCATCAGTCGACGAGATCGACTTCGCGAGGGAACGCTGGGTTGGGCTGGGCGACGCGCTTGCTTCCACGAGCGTCGCACGATGGATGCGCGCGACGCTGCCGGCGCCGGCAGTGCTGCGCTGTGACTCGCTGGTTACGGCGCGCGAAGCGGCAGCAGCCGGCATCGGGCTTACCGCTCTCCCTTGCTATCTCGGCGATACGACGTCCGGCCTGATGCGCATCGGGCCGCCGGTTGCTGAAATGACGAGAGAACTCTGGCTTCTCACCCACGAGGATCTGCGCCGCACGGCCCGGGTCAGCGCCTTTACCGAGTTTGCAGGCCAGGCGCTCGCGAAACATCGCCCGCTATTCGAAGGGCATCATCCCACCGAACCCGCTCGTTAGAAAATGCGACTGGCCCACTAGTCCGCTGCCGGGTCCTTCCCGCGCTTTAACCGACCGAGCGCTTCGGTATGGAGCGTCTCGTTTGCGGCCATGAGGACTGTCTCGTACCGGTGCGTGTCAGCCAGTGGGTGGCCCTCCCAGTCCGTAACGATACCGCCCGCCCCTTCGATGATGGGTATCTGCGGAAGGATGTCGTAATCGAACACGTTGCTCTCGACCAGGAGATCAACGCTACCGAGCGCGAGCAGGCCGGCAGCGTAGCAATCGTGCGACATGCGCGTGAAACGCGCCCCGGCGGCCAGCCGCGAGAAACGCTCTCTGGCATCGAGATCGAACTGCTCCAGCGCCGATGTATAGACGATCGCCTCCTTGAGACGGGCCGTATCGCTCGTTTGGACCGGTACACCGTTAAAGAGGGTCGGGCATCCGCGCTGGCCAACCCAGCGCTCGTTTGTTACCGGCTGATCGATGATTCCAAGGAACGGCGTGCCCTGATGCAGGAGAGCGATTTGGGTGCCGAAAGCCAGCGAGCCGGAAGCAAAAGACTTCGTGCCGTCAATCGGATCGAGCACCCAAACCCATTCCGCATGCGCGTTGGCAACGCCAAACTCCTCGCCGCGAACGCCGTGGACAGGAAAGCACGTCCCGATCATCTGCCGCATCGTCATTTCGGCAAGGCGATCGGCTTCCGTAACGGGACTGCTGTCCGCTTTGGCTGAGATCTCCAGCCGTTGGCGGAAATAGGGGCGTATAACGGTGGCGGCGGCATCGGCCAGTTCGTGGGCGAATGCCAGAAACGCCGGCGGGCAGACGTGTTCGGCCGTCATCCTTGGACCTTCTCAGCTTGGGTTATGATTTTCTGCAACAGGCTTCGGACGGTTTCGACCTGCCTGTGGGCGGCCGCTATCTCCTGGCGCAGCCGCGTCTCCTGATTGCCCGTTCCGATCGTCGTGAAGCTTGGCGAGCGGACGGGAATGAACGGGTCCCCGGCCTCGGAAGCAAAGCGGAGTGCAGGCGCGAAGTAGCCCTCCTCCTCTTCCAGCCCGAAGGCCAGGACCTGGGGCCTGTCGCCGCCAAGCAGCAAGAGTTCCACCAACATCGCGAGCATCGGCAAATCGCCGTTTCCAGACAGGCAGGCGAGATGCGCCCAACCGCCGCGGTCCGCCCGCACGAGGCAGTCCTTGACATGTACCTCGGTGATGTATGGCGACTGCGCTGCCAGGGCCGACATCGGTGCTTCGAACGCATTGATCATGTTGCCGAAATCGAACAGGAGGCTGAGGCGCGGGTTAGCGACCGCCTCGATGATTTGGATCAACTCTGCTGATTTGAGATCCTCATGCTGTTCAAGCGTGAACCGGAGCCTGCCTTCAGGATCGAGTACCTCAAGCCGCCTGAGATCTGCGATCGTCCACGCAACGATCTGCGAGATACGCCCCTCGTAACGCGGATAGCAGCGAAGCGAGCTGGCTCCGGTCAAAAGCGCGATGCGCACCGCATCCGAGAGCCCGGCAAGCTCCGTCGTGCTGGTTTCGACATGCAGCTCCAGATTGAACCCGCTCACCGCCGCGCCAAAGGCGCTCAACGCCTCGTCCGGCATTCTGGCGAGACTTGCCTGCTCGCCGTCCTCGACATGAATCTTGAGGCCCGCGAGACGCTGCCCTCTCGCGAATTCAACTAGATCCAAGGGTTTCATTCCGCCAAAGCGGAAGTTCAGGTGAAAGGCATAGGCATGGGCAAACAGCGGCGCGCGTCGTGCCCGCGCAGCGAGCCGCGCGCGACTTTCGGCCGACAGCCCCTCTATCCTCTGCCTCCAGTTCGGACGATGCGTCATTTCCCATGGCATATCGGTCACCATCCCGGTTCCTTCTCGAGCTTCGTCAGGCGGCAAGAACGAGCAGGTCACGATCAGAAACACTGACTTCGACCGGGGTGCCGACCGAAGGCGGCGGCGTGTCGGGTTGGTTGAAGGTGTCGAGCGAGACGAACTGACCGGCAACCGCGACACGGATGCGGATCACAGACCCCAGGAAATGCACCTCCGCAATATGGCCGGAGAGAACGACGCTGCCCTCGTCTTTTCGCCCCAGCACCACTGTTTCCGGCCGCAGCGCCAGGCTCAACCGGTCACCAACCCGGCCGGGCAGTTCCCGGTTCAGCGCCACCGGGATATCCCCCAGCCCTACCCGCCCCGCGGCTGCGTCGAGGAGGCGGGCGTCGAGGAGATTGAGTGTCCCAACGAACTGCGCCACGAAACGCGTCGCCGGCCGATTGTAGATTTCAAATGGCGTGCCGACCTGATCGGCTATGCCTTGATGCATGACCACTACGCGGTCCGACATCGACAGCGCCTCTTCCTGATCGTGCGTCACGAAGATGGTGGTGATCCCGAGCTCACGCTGGATGCGGCGGATCTCCTCCCGCAGGCTCGTGCGTATCTTCGCGTCAAGGGCCGATAGAGGTTCATCAAGCAGCAGAACCTGTGGCCGGATTGCCAGCGCACGCGCCAAGGCTACCCGCTGCTGCTGGCCGCCGGAAAGCTGGAACGGGTAGCGCTCGCCGAGTTTCGGCAGGCCGACCAGCTCCAACATTTCACCAACACGCGCGCTAATCGCTGCCTTTCCCTCGCCCTTTATTCGCAGGCCGAACCCGATGTTCTGCTCAACCGTAAGGTTGGGAAAAAGTGCATAGGCCTGGAACACCATCCCGATGTTGCGACGGTTAGCAGCCAGGCCGCTTACATCGCGCCCGTCGATGCAAATCGCGCCGGACGTCGGCGTCTCGAACCCGGCGACCATACGCAGGACCGTGGTCTTGCCGCAGCCGGAAGGCCCGAGGAAGGAGATGAATTCGCCCTTCTCGATGCCGAGATTGAAATCCTTGACGACGCGTTGCGCGCCGAAGGACTTTTCTAGGTGAAGGATGTCGAGAAAGGCCATGGTCAGCGCCTCACGGTAGAGAATTTGGAAAAGCGGGTGAAAAGCTGGATCAGCCCCATGCAGGCCCAGGTAATGGCAAAGGCCACCACCGCGAGCGCCGATGGCTCGTAGGCGCGATTGCCGCCCATCCAGACCATGTACGGACCGAAGGACCCGACGTTGAGCAAGGCGGCGAAGACATATTCGCCGATGACGATCGCGAAGGTCAGGAAGGCCCCTGAGAGTACCGAGACGAAGACGTTCGGCAGGATGACGACGGCGAGAATGCGCGCCCAGCCGGCCCCAAGGCTCTGTGCCGCCTCCGTCAGGCTGCCGATATCGATGGTGCGAAGGCCCGTGTCCACCGAGCGATACATGTAGGGTAGCGACAACGTCGCATAGCCGAACAGAAGCAGGAGGTTGGTGCCCCACCAGCTTCCCGTCAGCGGCAGGGCCGAGGACGTGTTGTAGATGCGGATATAGCCGAAGACGATGACGATCGGCGGAATGACCAGCGGCAGCAGCGTCAGGAACTCGACGATCGGGCGCAACCCGGGAAAACGCAGCCGCACGAAATAGGCGGTCGGGACCACGATCAGGATACCGAGTGCAATCGTCAGCAGTGCCAACACGACCGAATAGCCGAAGGTCTGCTGGAATTGCGGATCGGCCAGCACCACACGATAGGCTTCGAAGCTGTAGCCATCGCGCTGCATGCGCATGGAGAAATCGAACATGCCGACGAGCGGCAGCAGGAAGTAGAGCCCGCCCAAGGCGACGGCGAGCCAGGACCAGAGGCGTCTCTCCGTCATTTGACCCACCTTTCCGCACGCATGCGCAGGAGGATGTAGATCGCGTTGGCAATGGCGGTCAGCAGGATCATGGCAAAGGCGATGGCGTAGCCCAGATGCGGATCGTTGAGCACGTCGCCGCGGATCTGCGCAAACAGTACGATCGGCGCGATCGACAGTGATGAGCCGGTCAGTGCGATTGCGGTCGCAACAGCACCAAAGGCATTGGCGAAAAGCAGAGCGAGCGTGCCGAGAAGCGAGGGCCACAGCACCGGCAACGCCACCAGTCGCCAGTATTGAAAACCGCTGGCGCCAAGGCTTTCCGCCGCCTCCCGCCATTCGCGCCGCAGCCCCTCCAGCGCTGGCGTGATGATCAGCACCATCAGCGGAATCTGGAAATAGAGATACGTAAGTGCCAGCCCGAGAAACGAGACGATGTTGAAGCCGGCCCCGTAAAGATTGATGCCGAACCAATGGCGCAACAGCATGGTCACGAAACCGAGGCGGCCGAGTGTTGCGATGAAGGCGAAGGCGAGTGGCACACCGGCAAAATTCGAGGCGACGCCCGAGAAAGTGAGGATGGCATTGCGCAACGGGCGCGGAAGGCCACCGAGGGTGATGGCGGCAGCGATCAGGAAACCGAAAAGACATCCAAGTACCGCGGTCAGCAGGCTGAGCTCGATCGAAATCCAGAAGGCCGACCGTATCGAGGGCGCCAGAAGCTTGCCAAGGTTCTCAAGCGTCACCTGTCCCTCAGCGTCGCGGAACGCGCCAAGCACGATGTTGAGAGTGGGTAGGATGAGGAAGAGCGTGGCAAAGAGGAAGAAAGGGGCAACCCCGAGCCAGCTGAGGACCTGCCGCGGCTTGGAGGCCGCCGGCAGGGATGCGACGCTTGTCGTCATCGGATTTGTCCCTGGAATAAATTGCGCCAAAGGCTGGAGAGAGGCCTCCTGACAGGTAAGCCTCCCGCCGACCGGGAGAGTTATTTCACGTTGGCGCCGACCACCTTGTCCCAGCCCTCGACCACCGCGGTCTTGTTGGCGGAAAGTTCATCGACTGTCGGGAAGATTGCCTTTTCATAGGCTTCGGCCGGCGGCAGCTTGTCGAGCAGCTCCTGCGGGAACTTTCCGGCCTTCAGCATGGCGTTGAAACGCGCGGGGTGGCAGTAGCCCTTCAGCCAGCCGGTCTGACCCTCGTCGGAATAGAGATATTCCATCCAGAGCTTGGCGGCGTTCGGGTGCGGCGCATAGGCCGAGATCGCCTGCACATAGACGCCGGCGACGACACCGCTTGCCGGCACGACCACGTCCATCGGCGGATTGCCGTTCAGCGCGTCGCGCCAGGCCAGCAGATTGTAGTCCCAGGCAGCGACGATCGGCGTTTGCCCCTGTGCGATGGTGCCGGCCTTGCCGAGCACCGGCACGAAGTTGCCGGACTTGTTCAGTTCGGCAAAGAGCTCAAGGCCCTTGCCGCCGGATTCCGCTCCAGGCTTGGCGCCGCGCGAGATGCCTGCCGACATCAGCGCCAGGATCGCCTGCGCCGAGGACCGCGGGTCGCCGGTCAGCGCCACGGCCCCGGAATATTCGGACTTCGACAGATCCGACCAGTCGGCCGGTGCGGTCTCAAGCAGGTCCTTGTTCACACCGAATGCCATGACGCCGTAGTAGTCGCCGTACCAATAGCCCTTCTCGTCCTTGATGTTGTCAGGGATTTCGTCCCAGGTCGCCACCTTGTAGGGTTGCAGGAGGCCCTCCTGCGCGGCGGCCGGCGCAAAGGCCAAGCCGAGATCGACGACATCGGGTGCCTGCGCGCCCGTATTGCCCTTGTTCGCCCGAATTGCTTCCAGTTCATCGGCCGTACCGGCATCCGGGTTCAGCTCGTTGACCTCGATGCCCGGATATTTCGCCTTGAAGCCGGCGATCACCTCTCCGTAGTTGCACCAGTCGTGGGGCAGCGCGATGACTGTCAGCGTGCCTTCCTTGGTGGCAGCTGCCACGAGTTCTTGCGAAGCTTCGGCGCGGGCGATACCCGGCAGCGCCGCGGCCAGGGCAAGGGTGGAGACGAAGGCGCGGCTCGTTGCGCGCGATAGAAGTCTCTTCATGGTTTCCTCCTGTTGACCGTCTGCGACGGATCGTGGGCGATGGCTACTTCTGTCCTTGCATCCGGTCGTCGGCCCCGCCGTCAGGCCCGGTTCCCCCGCACCTTGTCTGCGTCCCGCGGAAGGCTGCATCGGTGCGTTTTCGTGTAGGGACAGGATGTAACAATTGGACGACAAAGAAACGTCCATTATGGTGCAATTGACTGTACCAATTTTGGAGACGCATCGGTGGTCAAACAGCTTGAAGGCCCGATCCTGCCTTTCCTTCGCCTCGATGCCTCGATCGCCCTGCCGAAGTTCCGCCAGGTGCAGGACCAATTGCGTATGGCGATCCTCAAGGGACACCTGCGCGCCGGAACACGCCTGCCTGCGAGCCGCATCCTTGCCGAGGAGTTGAGCCTGTCGCGCCAGACCTTGGTGCGCGTGCTCGATAATCTGAAGGCAGAGGGCTATCTGGAGGCCCGACAGGGAGCCGGCACCTTCGTGTCGTCGGCCCTGCCCCGCCAATCCGCGAAACACCGGTTCACCCCAACTCCGCGGGATGCCGCAGAGACTGCACCGCCGCGCCTGTCGCGTATTGGCGAGCTGTCACGCCTGATGTCAGCCGATATCGGCCAGATGGAAGACAGGCCTTTCCTCCCCAACCGTCCGGCGCTCGACCGGTTTCCCTTTGCCGTCTGGCGGAAATGCTGGAATTCGGTGACGCGCGGCGGCAAGGCCGTGGCCATGGGCTATGGCGACGTTGCGGGCGAGCTGGTTCTGCGGCAGAGGATCGCCGAATATCTGGCCCTGCATCGGCGCGATCCCTGCGATCCCGAGCAGATCGTCATCACGCCCGGCGGGCATGCCGCCTTCACGCTCGCGGTCCTGGCGCTTGCCGATCCTGGCGATGGGATATGGTTCGAAAACCCGGGGCCCGTCACCACCAGCAACCTGTTCCGCACGCTCGGGCTGCGGCTGTGCCCAACGAATGTCGACGCAGACGGTTTGGATGTCGAAGGCGCCATGGCTCGTTATCCCGATGCGCGGCTCGCCTTCGTCATGCCATCGCGCCACCACCCGCTCGGTGTCACCCTGTCGCTGCCGCGCCGGCTTGCCCTGCTCAAATGGGCGCGAGCAAACGATACCTGGATCATCGAGGACGATTACGACAGCGAATTCCGTTATGACGGCGCGCCGCTGCCCTCCATGCGCTCCATCGACGGCAACGGACGCGTGATCTATGCCGGCAGTTTCAGCAAAGCGCTCTATCCGGGTCTGCGTATCGGCTATCTCGTCTTGCCACCGCAACTGATCGGTGCTTTCCGCAACCTGTCGGCACTGATCCATCGCAGCGTGCCGGTCGAAACCCAGCTCGCGCTCGCCGAGTTCATCGGCGGCGGACATTTTGCCAGTCATCTGCGCCGCATGCGTGGCCTTTATGCCGAGCGCCGCGAGGCGTTCATGCAAGCCGGGCGGGACGTCCTTGCAGGATTTGCCCGCGTCGACTGTTCCGAAAGCGGGCTCAACGCACTCGCTTGGCTGCAAGACGGTCGTGAAGACCAGGCCTCGCACCGCGCCGTGCTCGATGCGGGGCTGCAGTGCTATCCGCTGTCCGACTATACGATCGCCACACCTCAGCCGGCTGCGCTCATTCTCGGTTATGCCGGTGTTCCGGCGGATCGGATGAAACCTCTTCTTCTTCGGCTGGCCGAAGCGATCGCCCGAAAATAGCCCCTCGTCGAGGACGTGTTCCAGATCGCTCACCGCGCAGCTAGCGCCGTATGCGGCGAACTCTGCGCGCGGCGCTGCGACTGGGCCTTCCCCAGAATGGCTTCGGCCCGGCTTTGTGCCAGGCTTCTTCTGGCCGATGGCCCGACTTGGCGCGGAGGGCGAGCCTGCGCCCTCCGCCTTTTCACGATGGTCAGGCCGCCTTCGCCTTGATGTTGGCGGCAGAGAGAGCGATTTTGGTGAGTGCCTTGTCGGTGGCCGCTTCTTCCTGAAGGGTTTGGTCGAGCAGCGGCACCGCTTTCTCCAACCCAAGTTGCTTGGCCCAGGTCTTCAGGGTGCCATAGCGCGCGATCTCATAGTGTTCGACCGCCTGAGCCGTGGAGATGAGGCCGGCGTCGAGAGCCGGGCTCCCTTTGAACTCCTCGATGATCTCCTCGCCCTCGGCGATGATCCCCTGGATAGCCTCGCAGGTCTTTCCCTGCGCGCGCTTGCCGAGGATCTCGAAGACCTGTTGCAAGCGCTCGACATGGCCCTCCGTTTCGTCCCGGTGCTTCTGGAACGCCGCTTTGCTGTCGGGCAATTGCGCGGCGCGCGCCATCTTTGGCAGCGCTTTCAGTATCTGCCTCTCCGCATAGTAGATGTCCTTAAGGCCGTCATAGAACAGCGCCTCGAGCGTCTTCTCCGGCATAGCAAGCTCCTGTGCCATCTGGTTGGAACACCTCCAACAGCTGCGGCGCCGAAAGGTTCCAGACGGAAACAATACTTCGCCGGCACCAGTTGGAACCCGTTCAGCGCCCCATGCATTGGCGAGACCCGGCATGCTCTATCCGGCCAGCGCACACAGGATGGCCGCCGGAGCATTCGAAACATCCAGTAGCAAGGAGAACTGGTTATGAACGACAATGGCTCTGCCCCGGTCCCGGGCACATCAGCCAGAACAGGCGCGCGAAATACGAAACGTGTGCGAGCAAAGCGCTTCGATCCATCGACAGTCGTTGCGAACGGCCACTACGACCTGACAGAATTCATCGCCAAATACGGACTCCAGCCGACGGCCGCCAGCGAGATCTTCGAGCGGATCGGACCGAGCCGGCGTAGTGGACCGCCACATGACAGAGCAATCCAGACCCGTGGGGGCAGCACCCGCGTCTAGTTCGAATTGGCTAAACGCTAAACCTAGACGGGAATGCGCGCCTGGAGTTCAATCTCGTTTGAGGCGCAATGCTTCGAGGCCGCCAGAGGCCCGACAAAGGGAAGTGGCGGCCTCACCAGACGACGGCGAAGCGTCGCTCGCCGCGACGGATGGCACGCAGCAGCCCTTCCCGCGATGGGAACCGATGAGCGGCAACTGACAAAATTGACCGCGACGACATTTCAATCTCCGACGCTTAAGCCTCGGAGATAAAAGGGCATCGGCAATCGGCAAGGACCCTGCCCCTCTGCCGCGGTATTCTTCGGATTTGACAAGCCCGATCCTCGCCCCAGTTCATGGAGATGGCTTTAAGTGAGGTCGTGCGCAGCAACGCACAACGAACAGCAGCACTGGTCAAATGGACCCTCGGTCGGGAACGACCGCGCCGGAGCAGCCCTGTTTCCTCCATGCGCAGCTTCTGGGGCCTGCTGCTGGCCTACTGGCTCTCCGAACGTTGGCGCGAGGCCTGGGGCTTGACCTTTCTCATCCTGCTGCTCACCGGATTGTCGGCGCAAGCAAGCGTCTACTTCGCCCTGACGTCCGGCGAGCTTGTCAATCGGATCGCCAATTTTCACCACCCCACCGTGCCCACCACGCCTTCGTCGCTCCTGACCACCGCAGCGACACTTGCGGCGATTGCGATCACCAGGGACGCCGGGTTTACTGCGGTCCGTCATTTCTTCTCGACCACGCTCCACCGGAAATGGCGCCAGTGGCTGGATAAACGCTTCAACCAGGCGCTGCTCGATTCCAACCATACCCATTTCCACCTTCAGCAGAACGGATTTGGCGCCGCGACCGAAGGCGAGAGTTCGTCGCCCGACAACATCGACCAGAGGGTACAGGAAGCGATTAAAGGCATGACAGGCGGTGCCATCGGTCTTGGCGTGGGCATCGCCGGCGTTGTTTTGTCGCTTGGCTTCGTCGGGCGAAAACTGATCGAAACATCGAGCCCCGTCAGGGGGCTTGATCTGCTCGGCAGCTACGGCAGCGCCTGCCTGATGTTTCTGGCGATCGCGATCTACGTGCCCCTCAATACGTTCATCGCAGCCAAGCTCGGCAGTGTCCTGCAGGGCCTGTCCATACGCATCCAATCGGCCGAAGGCAGCTATCGCAGCGAATTGAACCAATTGTTGCACCGCAGTTTTCATGTTGCGGTCATCAAGGGCGAACCGGCGCAGAAGGCCGTCAACGGGCGCCGATATCGCGAGATCGACAACACCTGGGCGAGCCTCAACCGCGTGACCGCAGGCTACATGGGCTTCGAGCTGGTACATAATTTCATCGGCTCACGCATCGTCGCCTATGCGCCAGGGCTACTCCCCTACGTCGACAAAACGATCAGCCTGCAGGACTATGTCACCGGCGCGGAGCTGGCGACGGCCCTGATCAACGAATGCTCGTGGTTCATCCATGCGATGCCCGACATCGCGACGCTCAAGGCGGATGCACACCGGATCACCGAACTTGCCCAAGCAATAGAAGCGGTGCAGCAGCCGCAGGATTACTATGCCCGCAGCGGCCCATCGGTGTTCGAGTACAATTCCCAGGACGCCGCGCGGGGCCTGACGATCCACGCCATCGAGCTCCTGCATTCCGGCGATGACCAGGCTTTCCTGACCGCTGACGAACTGAATTTCCTTCCCGGAGAGTGGATCTTGGTGGTCGGTGATTCCGGAAGCGGAAAGACCTCGCTTCTGAAGGCAATCAACGGTCTGTGGGCACACGGACGCGGCACGATCACGACGCCGGAGAACGTGCGAAGCCTCTACGCTGCCCAAGACGTCAAGCTCCAGGGTGTTTGCCTGAAGGATCTCGTCTGCCTGCCGGATGAGGCTGAAGCCCATGACGACGCCTCTGTCGCGTCGGTGTTGGAAGAAGCCGGGCTCGAAGAAATTGCGGAAGAGCTTTCGAGCGATGGTCGCGACGGGCAGAACTGGGACAAGCTTCTGTCGGGAGGCGAGAAGCAGAAACTCGTCCTTGCTAAGATCCTGCTATTAAGGCCAGGCCTGCTCTTCCTCGACGAGGCGACAGGCGCCCTTGATAGCGACGCGGTTCGGGCATTCCATCAATCGATCAAGGATCATTGCCCGGAGGCGACGGTGATCGCCGTTATGCATGATACCTCGTCGATCCAGTCAGAAAGTGGGGTCGATTTCTTCGATAGCGTGCTCACCATCGACAACGGTATCGCAACGAAAACGCCAATTGCCGACTGGCGCGATAGGCAGGAGTAGCTGCCGCCGGCGGCCCGCCCTATTTCTCCTTTCATGTGCCGCGCATTCATTTTTTGACGCGGCGTGAACAGCGATCAAATTCGCCCGAAGCTAGGAGCCCCAATGCGTATTGCCCTCCTTGTCAACGCACTCGAAACCGAAGGGCCGTCCTATACGACGACTGCGTTGGCGCTTGCCGCGCTCTCCCGCGGACACGAGGTTCTTTACGTGACGCCCGGTGATTTTATCCTGCGCCCTGACGATACACTGATGATACGGGCGGCCGGTTTCGTTGGCACGCGACCGAAGAAGCCCGAGACGCTCTTGCGAGCACTCAAGGACGCGGACAAGACCATCGTCAACATCGAAGACGTGGATGTTCTGCTGCTTCGCAACGATCCGTCAGAGGACGCCGAAAGCCGACCCTGGGCATCCTACGCCGGGGCGAACTTCGGCCGTCTCGCCGCGGAGCGCGGTACGATCGTTGTCAACGATCCCTGCGGCTTGGCACTGGCCCAGGACAAGCTCTACTTCCAGGATTTCCCGGTGGCCGTTCGCCCGACAACCTTGATCTCCAAGGACATCGATGAAATCCGTACGTTCATCGACAGCCACTCCGAGGGTGTGATCATCAAACCGTTGCAGGGTTCTGGCGGTCGAAACGTCTTCCGGGTGGGTACCAGCACGGAGGGCAATCTTACGCAAATTGTCGAGGCTGTCGGCGTCGTCGGCTATCTTATCGTGCAGAGCTACCTTCCCAAGGCGTCGGACGGCGATACGCGGTTGTTCCTGATGAACGGACGACCGCTGCACAGGGGCGACGTCTATGCTGCGTTCAGACGCGTGCCGCCCAAGGGAGACGTCCGATCCAACATCCACGCAAGCGGCACTCCAAAGCCGGCCAACATTACGAAGGAGATGCTGGCGATCGCCGAGATGCTACGGCCGAAGCTCGTTGAAGACGGCATGTTCCTGGTCGGCCTTGATATCGTCGGCGACAAGCTTCTCGAGATCAACGTATTCACGCCTGGCGGCCTCCAGACCATTCGCGAACTCCACGACATCGATTTCTGCGACGAGATCCTGGACTCGCTGGAAAACAAGGTGGACATCAAAAAGACCTATCGGGGATCACTCAGCAATCGGATCCTGTCGATGCTTTGAATTGGCGGCCCAATCCGTCGCGCGCTCCACTTTCGCTCAATGTGTTGGCGGAACAGAACCGCCGATCCGGATGTTACTGTCCGCAAGTGGCAGGCAGAGCCCGTTTGCCACAAAGGGCGACAAAGGAGATAGCGTTTCTGTGAATTTTCTACACCAGATTGTCTCTGACGTGCAGTTGATGCTTCGCCGGCCGCCGCGCATGCAGTACGCGGCCTTGTGTTATCGCTTTCGTAAAGACAACACACTGGAGATCCTTCTCATTACCAGCCGGGACACCGGACGCTGGGTCATTCCCAAGGGCTGGCCGATGAAAGGAAAGCGCGCGCATGAGGTGGCTGCGAGAGAAGCCTTTGAAGAGGCTGGCGTGAAGGGCACCTGCCAGAGGTTTCCTTTCGGCCACTACTTCTACAAGAAGAGGCTCGACCATGGGCTCAAGATCTCCTGCAGGGTTCAACTCCACCCCCTGGAAGTCACGCGCATGCGCGGGAAATTCCCCGAGAAGGGAGAGCGAAAGCTCGCCTGGTTCGACTATCGGGAAGCGGCGAAGCGTGTCGCCGAGCCTTCGCTGCGCGACCGGATACTCCGTTTCGGACAGCAACGCGTTCCCTAGAGCCCCGCGCGTTTAGTTTCCGGAGCATCTTTCCGCTTCAACTGATTCCACTTGAATGCGGGATGCTCTAGTGGACGCTGGCGACCTTGACGGCGTGGGCGAAATCCTCCGCCACCAGCTCACTGATCGCGATCAACACCTCCTCCACCGAAAACCCGGAGTCGATCGTCTCGCGGATCAAAAGCTGGAGGTCAAGTTCAACGACGTCCCGGCAATCCTCGAGCCGTTCCTCAGATACCGTGATGCTCTGCAGTTCTTCCATCGCGAGACTCCTCTTGACGTGGATTCTGCTGGTTCGCCCTCGCAAGCTTGTTCGCACGACCTTCCAACCCTTGGGAGGAGGTTTGAGTTCCGGCGAGAACTTCTCGAAGAGATCAAAGAAAGAGATTCGCTGCAACGCCTTGCGGTCGCATTGAGCCGCCTACCGGTCGCGGTGACCCTGACGGCGTGACCGCCCTGCATCTCTCGACGGTTCGTCCGGCCCTTCCCAGCCAAAGACGCTGCGACCGCCGAACTCTTGCGATTGTCGAAACTCGCCGGCCACAATTTCTTTGAGATCCGGGCCGGTCACATATTTTTCGAACTGGCGTGCCTGATCGTCGAGGCGCTTGAGAACCTGCATCTCTTCGTCGCGACCGAGCTTCGCTTTTGACACGGCGGACTTCATCACCCGGATCGTCTCGTCGTAGACTTTCAGGGGGACCGGGAATGGGTGGCGATCCTTGCCTCCGTGGGCGAGCGAGAAGCGCGCCGGATCGGCGAACCGGCATGGCGCACCGTGCACCACTTCGGCCACCATCGCCAGCGCCTTGACGGTCCGCGCCCCAACCCCCGGCACCAGCAGGAGATGCTCGAAATCCTCTGGGCCACGGTCGGCGGCCGCAGCGAGCGTGGCATGCAGGCGTTTCATATTGACGTCTTCTTCGCGCACGTCGTGATGTTCAGGCATAATCAGATGCGGCAGCATTGGCTGCGCGCTTTGCTTGGTCACCCGCCTTGGCTCGATGGCTGCGACCTCCCGGACGATCCGATCCGGCCCCAGCGAAGCCAGAAGATCGAGCTGGCTATTGCGCGAGGCCGCGGCGCGGCGGTCGGCAAGGTTGACGATCTCGCCCTGCCGCGCGCCTTCGATCGCCGTGTGGGGCGAATCCACGAAGCTGGTGATCCCCTCCGAAAGCCAATGGTAGCGCCGGGCCTGCCGCCTTTCGCCGTTCATGCCCTGTTGCACGATGACCCATTTGCCGTCGTCAGTGACGATAAAACCGTGCAGGTAAAGGTCGAAGCCGTCTTGAACTGCTGCACTGTCGACCTTTGCGACGAGGCGGCTGGTTGTCGCCAGGCCACTTCCATCGAGGCCCACGCGCTCGCCGATCGCAATCAACTCGCCGGGGGTCTCCCGGGAATTCCGCCCTCGCCCGCCACAGACATGAATACCGAGTTCGCCTGACAGAGGCGACAAACCACGCTTCAGGGCGCCGATGACGCTGGTGGTTATGCCGGAAGAGTGCCAGTCCATACCCATGACGCATCCGAAAGACTGAAACCAGAACGGATGCGCCAGCCGCCGAAGAAACTCGTCTCGACCATATTCGATGACGATCGCCTGGGTGATGATTGCGCCAAGTTTCGTCATGCGCTCGCCAAGCCACCGGGGAACCCGGCCACCGTGAAGCGGAAGATCTGCACTGCCTGCTCTCTGGACCATCCGGCTCTTATACACCGGCAGATGGTGCAGTCACACAGGAAAAGTTCTCTAAACGTTCTCAATTGCGCCGGCAGTCGGCGAGACCACGGTCGCAAGCCGAATGGTCATAACGAGACCTTGCCCCTATGAAGGTTCGACTTCGCCAGCTTGAGTAAAACCTCAGCGCCACGACCTACACTACCTTTGCGCTTAAGATAGGGTTCAGCAATCGGCGATATGCTCCGCACCAAATGGCATTTGAACAGGTTGCAGAATGAGTGAGTTCCAAAACAGAGCTGTTCGATTGATGGTTGCCTCCGTAGGCGATGCTTCGACCAGCGATATCTCCGTGCGTCGCACGAACGTTCTGACGACTGCGCTGGAACTCTATGTTGCCTTGGGGGGATCGCACGAGCAGCTTGAGACCGCCATCGCGAAAAAGGAAAACGACGCGCCGAGACGTATTGATCTGGTAATCGGCGATCTGATGATGGAGATGGCGACCATAAGCCACATTCACGACATCGACGTCATGCAGGCAGCGCACAATGCTCTCGACAGCGGCTTCCGTGAAACGACTTCCGCCTGAACTCCGCCCCTCCCGGCGGGTGTCTCGTTGCTTTGCGCCTTACGATCTCAGTGCCTTCGATTGTCGCTTGAGTAGCCACCCATTCCCTTGGGAGGCAGAAATCCTCGGCTTCCCGCTTCTCCGGCACCGCGTAGCAATGGTCGGTTAGAAGCGGGCGGCCAGGAAGTTCAATTGGACGTTCAGCCAATACCGGGCCTGTCTTGTCGCGGATTGAACCTCATGCCCAAACTCCTGGGTGTAGCGGCCTTCACACATCGTCGTGTCGACCACCCACAATCCGCCCGCGTAAATCGCCATCAGCAGGAAACCGCGCATGGCGGAGCAGAATGAACATTCGATATTTCTAAAATATTAACGTGGGACGTGATCTGCGATTTATGTCGAGCGGACCGCCTCCGGTCGGCTACCGCCCACGCCCGCGTCCAAAAAAAGAGCCTCCACCAACCAAGCAGAGGCCCAGAGTCAGGTGCTTGCGATTGGCCGCTGCAGCGGGGACTGCGATATCGGCAGCAATCGCAATCGGAAAAGGCTGACAGAGGCTTCATCCGAAGGCAATGAACCTAAACGGACTATTGGATAACCAGCCGGGGCTAGTCGGAACACTTCCAGGGCAGTAGCGATCGAACGCCCACAGGGCGATCCGCAGGCGTCCGTGCGAGATAGTGCGGCAGCCTGCGCGCTCACGGCCCAATGTTGATTTGATCGCTCAGCGTTACCTTCTCGAAGTCATTGATCAGAACATCGGCACGTACCTGCCAGATGCCCGCCAGCGGTATGTTCACGCGCTCGATCCGCCAATCTGCGTCGCCGCTCCGCGCTGCCGCACGTTTGAACGGCTCGATGCCGGAATCAGGCTTGGATAGGACGAGCGTCACCTCCTTGGCGGCAAGCGGTTCGACTTCGCCCGTGGCGAGGTTGATCGATACGTCGACCTCGCCCGCCCGTCCGGGCAAGACCTCAACGAGGGCCATCGCCTTGTCCGTGTGGATGTGAACGCTTGCCGGTTGCGCCGCCAGGGCTGAGAGCGCGCGCGGCGGCGGCATGACGCGCCAACAAGAAACGGCGCCGAAGATCAGGACGACGATCAGTGTTTCCGCGGCGATCGAGCGGACCAGCCGCTTCGCCGAAGCCCGATCGCCAGCCATTACCGGTTCCGTCAGGCGCCAGCGATTTGCAAGCGCCAACAGAAACAGTCCGACCAGCAACGCCATCTTGACCATGAGCACCTGGCCATAGGCGGTTTCCAGCAGCGCTTGTGGCTTCTCCACCTGCACGATGGCCAAGATGAAACCCGCCACGATAAGAACAACGAGCACGTAAGGGATGGACGCCGAGAACCGGCCGAGCGCCTGAAGGGCCATCGGGTCCTTGGGCCGCAACGCGAGGCCCAGGGGAGCCAGCGCTCCAACCCAGAGACTGATCGTTGCGACGTGCAGGAAGACTGCCGGGCGCATCAGCCATTGCGGCTCGGCTGTCGATGCATGGCCGCTCAGCGACAAGGCGAGGGATGACGCGATCAGCGCGGCGAGAGATGACAGTCGAGCAGACCGACCCTTCGCCCGGAGAGCGATGGCGGCCACACAAAAGGCAGCGAAGGCGGCAATGGCCGTCCCGCCGAAGCTCGTTGCCATCGCCGTGGACCAAACGACCGGCTCGACAATTTGCGTCACGGAAACGCCCAGTGCATCGAGCCCCTGAACACCCACAGCGGCAAGTGCGCCGATAAGCCCTATACCGAGCGCTGCTGCGACGACTTTGCACCCTGATCGCGAGCCAAAGAGCAGCCAGTGGCGCGAAAACACACCGCCGACGCCGATGAACAGCCCCACGTAAAGCGCGAGCTTCGATAGGAGGAGACCGGCGCGCACGGCCCAGTCGATCTCGTCTTCGTTCATGAACGGAGCGGTGCCGGCCGCGCCAACCGAAAAGACGACCGATCCACCGATCGGATGCCCGTCGGCAGAGGTCACGCGCCAGCTGAGCACATGTGTGCCGTGCCCAAGATCGGATGGCGCCGCGATCACGACCACTCGATCCTTCAGGTCGAACCGCTCGAGCGGGATCGCTGTTCCATCCGGTCTGACGAGCTTTAAGGACAACGGCGAAACCGGCTCGCTGAAGGTCAGCACGTAGACCGATGGCGCGGTGCCGACGACCGCGCCATCCTGCGGTTCACTTGTGTTGAGCGATGCGTGGGCGAAGGCCGCGGCGGCCTGCATGAGGATCCCGCAGAGCGCGATCACCATCAGCCTCGCAAGACGAGTGAAGCTCGATGATACCTGCATCATGCGTGATCTCCGGTCACTTGGCCCTCGCCCCCACGTTGCGCTGCTCAGTGCCCGCTTTTCTTTTCAAGCAGCTTGATGCCGGGCGCCGGATATTCGAGATCGTCACTCGACTTGCCTTCTGCCGGGACCTCGATCCAACGCTCGGTCGCGCCATCAGGGCACTCCTGCACCAGCGGCACGTAGAGTGTCTTGCCGACTGGCAAGCCGTCGGTCAGAAACGCGCGGAAGACAAACTCCTCATATTCGTCGTCGGCCAGGCTGCCGCCCTTCCAGACGACCTCCTTCACGCCCTCCTTCATCGGCGTGCCGAAGTAGTCATAGGACTTCTCGTAGGCTCCCTTGATCTTCTCCAGCGCCCAGCCCGGCTTCGGCATCGGCTTTGCGGCGATCATGCCTTCCGGGATCTGAACGCGCAGAGCGATGGTCGGCTTGCCCTCGCATCCATGCGGGACGCGGATGACGGCCTTGTAGGACGCGCCGACATGCGCCTCCGTTGTTTCGAGCGTGGAGTGGGCAAAAGCTGCCGTGGTGCTTATCGCGATGAAGGCAGCGGTGGTGATGAGTTTCGACAACATATGGCTATTCCTTTGAGATTATTGGGCTTGTGTTGGGTCGCGGGAAATCCCCCCGCGGCTGTCAGGGATTGGATGCAGTGATCCGGAAAACGTTCGGTGGCGGGCAGCGATCGCACAAGACGGTCAGTGCACGGGTCCCCGTTGGCTCAAGAGCGGCCTGCAGTCAGGCTGGGAGCACACGAAAGGGACGTCGGGAGGCGTCCTAGATCGTCGCGATGGGGCCGGCGGACGCCAGGGGAGGATATCCCCGCCTCCACGCAACCGATCAGGCGAGCAGCCGCGGGGGCGCGCGAGGATAGCCGAGGCGATGTTCGCCCGTCGGCAACGGCTCTGCCGCGGACCAAAACGTGTGCACCGCTGAGGCGACTTGGTGGTTTAGACCGTCGCCAGGCTGCGGAGCAGCGGCCAGGACCTGCGAGGACACGCAACATCCAAGAAGGCAGCAATCGGCAGCCTTGCCATGGCCGCCGTCGTGATTGCCGTTGCTGGCGTGATCCGCGCTGATGCACAGTGCATTGCCGAAAGCGTCGAGTTGCGAGAAGACAGGCATCGAGCTGAAGGCAAATGCGCCGGCAACCGATTGCAGCACGAACAGGCAGGCAGCGATGAACGCCAGTCCCCAACCGTTGCGTCGCCTTACCACAATCAAGCTCCTACTACGCTGTCTCCGAGAATGTCCGGAGCCATCGCATAGCTAGCCGGTACGCCCGCCCCCTTCCTTGCTCCACAGCAAGCATCCGCGTGAAGTCCAACGTACCGGACAGTCGAGCGCCGCTATTCTTCAGGCTCCCCGGCAAGAACAGACCTGCCGCAACCAGGGAGCGCGCCGTCGCCTGACAGCGTAATCAAACTTTCATTTTTCCATCATGCAGATTGGCACGGACTGTCACATTCAACTGTTAGCAAGCGCCCGGCTTCATTCGTGCCACCGATCCTGGTGTCCGCCAATCTGCAAGGAGCGTTTTGCAATGAGAGTCTCCGTCACTACGTCCGTATTCATCGGCCTGATGGCAAGCGTCGCGTTTGTCGCGTCGGCGGCCGCAGCCGAAAAGACGAAGTTCGAATTCTGGTACGGCCTTTCGGGTGACCTTGGCGAACGTGTCCAGGATGCCTGCAAGAAGTTCAACGACAGCCAGTCCGAGTTCGAGATCGTCTGCACCTCTCAAAACGGATACGACACGACCCTGCAGAACACGATTGCCGCCTACCGCGCCAAGAAGCAGCCGGCAATCACCCAGATCTATGATGCCGGCACCCTGGACATGATGCTGTCGGGCGCATTCGTGCCCGCCAAGAAGCTGATGGCCGACAACGGCTACACCATCGACTGGAACAACTATTTCGGCGGCATCGCCAACTATTACGCCACGGCAAAAGGCGAGCTGAATTCCTTCCCGTTCAACTCCTCGACGGCCATGTTCTATTACAACGTCGACGCGTTCCAGAAGGCCGGCATCGACTTCAAGCCGGACACCTGGGAACAGGTCGAGGAAGCAGCCCGTAAGCTGAAGGCCGCCGGCTACGAATGCCCGCTCGCCTTCAATTTCGACACCTGGCCGCTGATGGAGCAGTTCTCGGCCATCCACAACCAGCCGCTCGCCACCAAGGCCAACGGTTACAACGGGTTGGACGCCGAGCTTGTCGTCAACAAGACCAAGTTCGTCGATCACGTGACGTTCTTCAAGAAGATGGCCGACGAGAAGCTCTTCGTGGTCAAGACCAAGCAACTCGGCATGGACATCGTCCCCGCCTTCACGTCCCAGACCTGCCAGATGATACAGACCTCGATCGCTGACCACGGCACGATCGGCAAGACCCTTCCCGAAGGTGTGAAGTGGGAAGTCGCCATGTTGCCCGTATGGAAGGGCACGGAGCGGCAGAACTCGCTCGTCGGCGGCGCATCGCTCTGGGTGCTCGCCGGTCGTCCGGAGGCGGAATACAAGGGCGCGGCCGCCTTCCTCAACTACCTTGCGACGCCGGAAATGGCCGAGTGGTGGTCAACGGTGACGGGTTATATCCCGGTGACCAAGACCGGTTTCGACGCCATGAAGGCCAACGGGTTCTACGAAAAGGCACCCTACAAGGGGCGTGAACTCGCCATCCAGAGCCTGTCCTTCACCCCGACCTCTGAAAACACCCGCGGCATCCGCCTCGGCGGCTTCACGCAGATCCGCAAGGAGTTCGCGACCGCCCTCGAAGCGATCTTCATGCAGAACGCAGACGTCCAGGCCGAGCTCGACAAGACGGTTGAACGCGGCAACGCCGTTCTGCGTCGCTTCGAGAAGACCTACGCCGGACAGACCCTGAACTAACATCTGATCCGCCCGGAGCCTGCCGCAACATCGGCAGGCTCCGATTTCTATTCTTGCGCATCGGAAATTCAACACATGGACAAGCGTGCGGCATTTCGCAGCTGGTGGCTGCCCAGCCTATTCGCCCTGCCACAGATCATTTTGATCCTGCTCTTTTTCTATTGGCCGGCGGTCGCCGTGTTGCGATGGGCCTTCACGCTGGAGCCGCCATTCGGCGGCACCGCTGAGTTCGTCGGTTTTGCCAATTTCCAGGAAGTATTCGCCGACCCGCTCTACTGGAACTCCGTCGGCGTCAGCCTGGCATTCGCCCTTTGCGGCACGCTTGCCACCATTTTCATTGGCCTTGTTCTTGCCCTTGCTGTCGACCGGCAGTTGCCGGGCTCCGCACCGTTCCGGTTCCTCTACATTCTGCCTTACGCGATTGCGGGGCCGGCCGCCGGCATGGCGTTCCGTTTCATCCTGTCGCCTGAGCGCGGGCTGATGGCATCGGTCAACGCCACGTTTCCGGATTTCTGGAACCCAGCCAAGTACGGCAGCCACGCCCTTATCCTCGTCATCGTCGTCTTCGCCTGGAAATGGGCGGGCTACACCTTCATCTTCCTTCTTGCTGGTCTGCAGTCGGTCCCTCGATCGCTGATCGAGGCGGCCGCGATGGACGGATGCGGCCCGATCCGCCGCGCAGCCGACATCCAGATCCCGCTGCTGGCGCCAACGCTCTTCTTCCTGCTGGTCATCATGATGACCGAAGGTTTCGTCGGCGCCGATACCTACGGCATCGTCGCCCGAACCACGGATGGCGGCCCGAACCACGGCACCGACGTGATGGTGTACCGCATCGTCGAGGAGGCATTCCGCGGCTTGAACTACTCCGGCGCATCGGCCCAGAGCCTCGTGCTCATAGGCCTCATCATGATCTTCACCTTCATCCAGTTCCGCTTCATCGAGCGCCAGGTCCATTACAAGTGAGGCTCCCATGATCCAGCGGACACCTTTCGCCAACGCGCTGACCTATGGCGTGATGATCTTCGGCTTCCTGCTGCTGATCGGCCCCTTCATCGTCATCGTGTCGGGCGCCAGCCAGACATTCCAGCAGGTCAACGCCATACCCTTCAGCTTCGTGCCGCAGGACCGCCTCTTCGAGAACATGGGCGCCGCCTGGTCGCGCGCCAATCTCGGTACGGCGATGCTGAACAGCTTCGTCATGGCCAGCCTCGTCACGGTCGGCAAGGTGGCGCTGTCGGCGCTGACGGCCTTTGCCATCGTGTTCTTCAGAACGCCGCTGAAGGGCTTCTTCTTCTGGATGGTGTTCATCACCCTGATGCTGCCGCTCGAGGTGCGCGTGGTGCCCACCTATGCGGTCGCTGCCGACCTGTTTCAGCCGGTTCGACTGCTGATTTCCGCCGTCACCGGTTTCGAAGTTTCCGTCGATTGGAACCTTCTCAATTCCTATGCCGGCCTCACGCTGCCGTTGATCGCAACCGCGACCGGAACGTTCCTCTATCGCCAATTCTACCTGACCCTGCCCGACGAGTTGGCGGAGGCCGCACGCATGGACGGGTCAGGCGCGATCCGCTTTTTCATCGACATGCTGCTGCCGCTCTCGCGCACCAACATGCTCGCACTGACGACGATCATGTTCGTCTATGGGTGGAACCAGTATCTCTGGCCCCTCCTGATGGTGACGGACCCCCAATACAAGACCACGATGATGTCGCTTGTCGCACTCCTGCCGTCCGACAACGGCACGCCGGACTGGAACGTGACGCTCGCCGGATCGCTGATCATCATGCTGCCTCCGCTCATCGTCGTTGCCGTCCTGCAACGGTGGTTCGTTCGCGGCCTCGTGGCCACGGAAAAATGACCCCGCTTTCCCCAAACAGAACAGACAGAGAGGTCCGCGCCCATGGCTGACATCGCAATTCGCGCCGTGCGTAAATCCTACGGAAAGAACCCCACCCTGCATGGCATCGACCTCGCCTTTGCGTCGGGAGAATTCGTCGTGATCCTCGGCCCGTCCGGCTGCGGAAAATCCACGCTTCTGAGGATGATCGCGGGGCTTGAGGACATCACCGCTGGCGAAATCGCCATCAACGGCAAGGTCGTAAACAGGCTTGAGCCGCGGGAACGCGGTTGCGCCATGGTGTTCCAGAACTACGCCCTCTATCCGCACATGACGGTCGCGGGAAATATCGGCTATGCCCTGAAGGTGGCGGGCGTCCCAAAGGCGGAGCGTTTACGCCGGATCGAGGAAACGGCGAAGATCGTCGGGCTTTCCGATTATCTCGATCGCAAACCTGCGGCGCTTTCCGGCGGCCAGCGCCAGCGCGTTGCCATGGCGCGCGCGATCATTCGCGAACCGAAAGTCTTTCTTTTCGACGAGCCGCTGTCGAACCTGGACGCCAAGCTGCGCGTCACCATGCGGGCCGAGATCCGCAAGCTGCATCAGCGTCTCCAGGCAACGTCCATCTTCGTCACCCACGATCAGGTGGAAGCGATGACGCTGGCGGACAAGCTGGTCGTGATGAACAAGGGCGTGGTCGAACAGGTCGGCCAGCCGCTCGACATCTACCACCGTCCGGCAAGCATCTTCGTCGCATCCTTCATCGGTTCGCCGGCGATGAACCTGTTCGAAGCCACCGTCGACGTCGACATGGCGTGCTTGGCGGTTGGCGGCACAAAGATGCCGATCGACAGAGGCCTTGCCACGCGATTGGGCGCAAGGCAGATCACGGTCGGCATCCGCCCGGAACAATGTGTCGTTGCGCCGGAAGGAATCTCGATCAAGGTCGACTTCGTCGAGGAGCTCGGCTCCGGCCGCGTCATCCACTCGGAACTGAACGGCTATCCCTTTGCAGCCAGCGTCGACGAGCATTTGCGCGCGCGGCCGGGCGATCGCATCAGCCTGAAGCTGCCCCTGGCGCACCTGCATCTCTTCGACCAGGAGACCGGCCGGCGGATCGAGATCGATCTGGAGCCGCGTGCCATCAGCAGCTCCGCCAGCCAACCGACGCTCCAAGCAGTCTGAACACTTCAATAAATCAGGAGAAACCGTGATGAACGACATCATTTCCGCCGTGGGATTCTGCAATCGAACAGGCAAGGGCGATCTTTCGAGCCTTGACGCCTCCTTGCGCGAAATTGCCGAGACCGGAGCCAACGCCTGCGAGATCGGAATCTATGGCGAAGAGATCGTCAGTGGCGGTCGCATCATCGAAGACCGTGTCCAGCGCGTCGCCGAGATGACGAAGAAGTACACCTTCAAGAAGCTTTCGCTGCACGGCCAGATCGTATCCAACTTCATGGATCGCCAGCACCACCATCTGCAAAAGAAGGTCGTGAGGGCGATGCTCGAGCTGTGCGACCGGCTTGGTGCGGGCATCCTCGTCCACCACTCCGGCGCAGCGCAGCTTGCCCCCGGAGAGAATGCCGCGGATCTCGACAAGATGGAACGCGACGCACTCGCGGAGACGGCGGAGATCGCAAAGGGATACGGGGTCCGCATCGCGCTCGAGAACATTTTCACGACGGAAAGCGGCCAGTATCGACAGACACCGAGCCAGGTCGCCGAAACGGTGCGAGCGATCGGTTCCAACAACGTCGTCGCGCTCATCGACTTCTCGCATGCCTATATCGAGGCCACGCATCGCGGGCTGGATTTCCGTGACGAACTGAGGGCAATGGCGCCGGTGACGGGCCACCTGCATGTTCACGACAGTTTCGGCCTGCCCTATTCCATGAACCGCTTCTATCATCCGGCCGAAGCGACCGCGCTCGGCATTGGCGATCTTCATCTGCCGATCGGCTGGGGCGACATTGCCTGGGACGACATCTTCTCCGAACTGACCTTCCTTCCGGATACGACGCTGATCATGGAAATCGGCGCCGAGCGGTTTGCCGATCAGCAACCTGCGTGCCTGGAACGGGCAAGGGGTCTCGCCGCAGCGGTCGGACTTCGATCCGCCGCCTAATATTTCCAGTTGCCCCGCCGCATGCGCGGTGGGGCAACCGGATTGTACCCGCTCGAAGCGCACATTCCGGCCGCGTGTTGCGATACACCTGAGACTTGAGCCGCAGGGTGGTTGAGCTTCGCCGCTCGGCATGAAACCGGCCTCCCGCAGCGCCCCGTCGCATCTCCGCAAAGATCCGACCTTCGACACCCCTGATACGGGCGCAGTATCCCTGGTCGTACGGTCAGCACCGACGCCAACCCCGGCCGCGCGTGTTTTTAAAGCGGCCGGAAGACCTAGCGAGCGACCGCGACATCACCCGACTTGTCGCGCGGATAGGCGTAGGCACCTGCCTTTGAGGTCCGAAAGCCGCCACTCGCCAATGCCTCGGCGAGCTTGACGGCCGCCACCACGCCATCGATGACGGGTACTCCAGCTTCGCGGGAGAGCCAATCGCACAACTCCGCCATGCCGGCACAGCCAAGGACGATGGCGTCGACGCCATCCTCGCGTATCGCCGCACGCGCTTCGCCGAGGAGTTTCGTCCGCGCACTTTCCGGGTCGGCCTCCAGGGCCAGAACAGGCAGATCGACTGAGCGCACGCGCCGGCAGCGCTCGGCAGCACCATATTGCCTGACGAGATCCTCGATCACCGGCACCGACCTCGGCAAGGTGGTGATCACGGCAAAGCGGGTTGCCACCGTCATTGCCACCTGCACCGCCGCCTGGCAGATACCGATCACCGGGCCGGTTGCCACTTCGCGCGCAGCCGCAAGGCCGGGATCATCGAAACAGGCGATTACATGCGCCGACGCACCCCGCTTCTCCGCAGCACGGATCGCCGCCAGCATCGCCGGGACGGACATCGCCTCGTCCGCGTAACCTTCGATCGAGACGGGCGTACCGATTGCGGTCTCCGCATCGATCACAGAGCCTTCCGATCGCACAGCTTCGGCGGCCCGTGCGATCTGATCGGTCATTGATGCGGTCGAGTTGGGGTTGATGACATGTATGCGGATCATCGGGCGGCCCTCTCCGGCCTTGGGTTCACTTGCGCGAGCTCGAGAGGCAGCAGTTCCTCCGGCTTCTTAAGTTCGAATTGTCGATCTGAGGTGATGTAATTGTCGGCATGCAGCCGCGCGATCGGCTGATAGGTCTCGGGGTTCGCATAACGCCCCGCAGGATCGAGGCACCGGTCCTGGATATGCATGTGCACGACCCTGCCGATAACCAGCACGCGCCTGTGATAGTCGAGGATCTGTTCGACCCTGCATTCAAAGCTGCAGGGACTTTCGCCAATACGGGCGGCGTCGATCTGGTTGCACGGTATCGGTGTCAGGCCCGCGAAATCGAGTTCATCGACCTCCGAGGCGAAATTGACGCCACAGACGATCATCGCATCGGCGAGCGCCATGTCGACCATGTTGACGACGAACTCGCCGGTTCGGCGGATGTTCGCGACCGTGTCCTTCTCGTCGCCATTGCCACGGTTCTGGATCCCGAGCACCACCAACGGCGGTTCATGGGAGAACACGTTGAAGAAGCTCATGGGCGCTGCGTTGTTGTGTCCGGCTGGCGATCGCGTGCCAACGAGCGCGATGGGGCGCGGACCGATGAAGTTTGTCAGCAGTCGATAGCGATCCGGAGGCGGTAGCGTGGTGAAATCTATGTTCAAGTCCGGATCTCCTGCTTGCCTGTTGAAAAATTCAGCAAAGAACCCCGACGCCCGGCTCGGCGACAATCGGGGAGGCAGTGCGCACGCCCGCCGTTGACTACTTCGGGGAGCGGCGTCGGTGCACGGCAAAGGGCGGCCCAAAGCACTGATGGTCCGAGCGCGCAGACACGGCCAACACCGGCATACACCCTTCGGCGGGAACGATAGATTCTCTGGAAAGCATCGCCGTCCTTTCGGTCGGCAACGGGTACGATGCGCATGCTGCCCTCCCCGACAGTGCCAATCCCGAAGAGCAAGCTACGTTGCATCCATTATAACGTCAATATCGTACACGATTATTGCATACAATAATGAGGGAGATTAGAGAGATGGACCTTTCTCCAGCAAGGCAAGAAACTCGCCGCAGAAAGCTGGCAGGCATTTATGGAAAAGAAAACAGGATCTTGCCGAACTCTACGGGAAGAAGGGGTGGTAGAGGCGGATCCAGGTCACCCGCACGCAGCAGATGTGGACGAGCTTTCCTTGATCGCGTCCCCGAATAAATTGCATACAAAACGCGCGGGTACGCATCCCCGAACCTGGGTTTCCGCAAGGCAAGCAGCGTCCGAGTGGGCGTTGCGACCTAAAGGCCCTCTTCCTTTGCGTAGGCAGCAAGGAGATCCGGCAAGCCGTCCTCAACGTTGCTTTTCAGCAAGGCTCGGGCCGTGATGGCGCCGATGTGATGGCCCATCAACTCGCATGCCTTTTCGTGATCGTTCCGCGCAAGGGCGGCGATCAGGGCGCGGTGCTCGGATACGGCGCAATCGGAAGAATGGGGGCGCCCATAGAGCGACAGGATCATCGACGAGCGCGAAACGAGTTCAGTGACATACCGCAACAGGGTCGCGTTCTCGGTCAGTCTTGCGAGCAGGACGTGAAACTCACCGGCGAGTTGTATCGAGGTCGACGGATTGCTGACCCTTGCCTTGTCCTCGGCATCGACATGCGCTTCAAGCTCCTTGATCTTCGGCGGCGTCAGCCTGCCGATCAGGCTATCGACCACCAATGTCTCCAGGGCTCGCCGCACGGCAAAGATATCGTGTCCATCCTCGAGGCTGGGATGGCTGACACAGGCGCCCTTGTTGGGACGCAATTCGATCAGTCCCTCGCCGTTCAGCCGGGCCAGGGCCTGGCGCACGATCGTGCGGCTAACGCCGAGCCGCTCGCCGATCGAATCCTCCGGAAGCTTCGTTCCCGCAGCGAAGGCCTGGTCTAGGATCGCGCGCTTCAGGATACGATAGACCACGTCCGACTTGGGAACCGAGGATTTTGCATTGCTGGCGCTGGGTTTGGGCGTCGTCATGAAGAACCTGAAAAATGGCGGGGCGTGCGGTCGAAAGAGTCTGCCGAGGATGGACCGCAAACAACTATCATCCCCCAATCGGAACGGCAAAGGCGCGGCCGACCCCTTCGGCCGACCGTTCCTGCGATTGCCTGTCGACGTCTCGACCGGTCGAACTCTCCTCCGTCAGCCCGGTTGCCGATCTCATCAACAAAGCGTCACTCGACGACCGGCAGGTCACCTGCCAGTTCGCCGCCGTCCACGACGACGCGGCGGCGCCGGATAACGGTGCGCTTGCGCGGGGTCAGCGCGACCGCTTCCGCCAAGGTGCGCGCCGGCACCAGCACCAGATCGCCGAAACAACCTTCGGAGAGACCGTAACCGCCGAGCCCGATGCCTTCCGCACCACCGACAGTGCAGACGCGGGCCGCATATTCGAGATCGACATCATTGGCCATGCCGTTGCGCTGCGCTAGATACTTCGCCCGCTCCAGCATGTCGCCATTTCCATACGGCTCCCAGGTACCTTGAATACCGTCGGAACCGGAGGTGACGGTGAGACCGCTCGCGCGCATCAACCTCAGTGGCAATGCGGGCGCCGATGGACTTCCCACGGTCATGACCGCGATACGCTCGGCAGTCAGCCGTTCGATCAACCCAGCCTGCCGTGAGGCATCGAGCATCCCCAGGCAGTAGGCATGGCTTACCATGACCCGCCCCTGCACCGACAAGGCGCGCGTGCGTTCGATGATGAGATCAAGGCAAAATGCACCGAGGTCACCCGGTTCGTGCAGATGGATGTCGATCGGTTTTGCATGACGTTCCGCAAGAGCGAAGATGGCATCGAGATGACGCACCGGATCGCGCTCGATGGAGGCAGGGTCGATACCGCCGACGATGTCGGCGCCGGCGCTCAGAGCCGCGTCCATCAACTCGAGCGTGCCCACGCGCGGTAGCATGCCACTCTGCGGGAAAGCCACGATCTGCACGTCGACCAGATCTCGCATCGCCTCGCGCGTTTCGAGGACACCCTCGATATTGGCAATGCCGATCTCGGTATCGACGTCGACGTGGCTGCGAATGCTCAAAACGCCGTAGGCAAGCGTCTGCATGATCTGACGGGCCGACTGCCGGCGGGCATTGATGCCAAGTTCGCGCTTGGCGTTGCGGTCGGCCAGTATCCGGTCATTGCGGGTCGGGCCGACGCGGTTTTCGAACCAGTCCATGCCGATGAGGGTCTTGTCGAGATGGGTATGAGCCTCGACAAGACCCGGCACGGCGACATGTCCGGCCGCATCGATCTCGACCGCGGCACAGACGCTATCTGCCGCAACGAACCGGCCGTTACGGATGCATAGGTCTTCGAGGGGCCCGCCGAAGGGACGGGCATTGCGGATGAGTAGGTCTGCAGTCACCTTGATATCCTCGTCTATGCCGGTGTTTACGTGCGATCGCCTAGTCCGGCACGAGCCATGGCGAGATCAAAGGCGCGCAAGGCGCGATCCAGGATCGCGTCTTCGTCCTGACCAACAAGGCGCCGCGCGCGCATCAGCACCCGTCCGCCGACAATGGTCGTATCCACGTCCGCTCCGTTGGCGAAGCGCGCGATGCGCTGCACCGGATCGTGCGGCGGCCAGAGGTGGGGCTGACGCATGTTTATGAGGAGTATGTCGGCGCGTTTGCCGGCCTCGAGCGAGCCGATCTCATGCTCCATCATCAGCGCGCGCGCGCCCTCGATCGTTGCCATCCCAAGCAACTGCAGCGGGGGCAACACGGCATCGTCCGCGAAATGGCGCGCGTGGTAACGGTGCGCCTGGAACAGATTGCGAAACATGTCGAAGGGCCTATCGGGTGCCGCAGCATCGGTGCCGAGGGAAACCGTGACACCGTCCGCCATCAGTTCCGGCGCCGGGCACCGTCCGTAAACCGACATCAATGCACTGGGATTGTGTGCGACCTTGGCACCGGTTCGTTTCAGGACTGCGCGGTCGCCCTCGGTCAGGTCTATGCAATGGGCAAGCAGCGATCGCTCGTCAAAGAGGCCGAGGCGCACGTCATTGGCGGCGATGGACCCGTCGCGGTGTCCATCCTGTACCAGGAGGCATTCTCTTTCCCGCGTACGATCTCGGACCTTGCATGCAATTCTGTATACCGTTTCATCGCGCAGTTCCTGCTCATCGAATACCGGCAGGGAAAAGACGACCTGCAGCCGCTCGTCACGTCCCGCCCAGGCATCGACCAACTCCGTGGCCACGTCGATTTGCCGGTCCGGGTCGATGACGATGTCGCTGTGGGCCGTCGCCGTATACTGGCGATACACATGATCCTGTCCTGGACGGTTCGGCCCCACTGCCAGAACCTCCCGCACGCCCATGGCGGCAACCGAGGCGAGGTGCGCTTCGGCCGCCTCCGGGGCCTCGCTGCGCATGATATCCGGGCCACCGCCAAACAGCAGCGCCGCGGTCGTCGTGCCGCATTTGATCCTTTCTGCGGCCGACAGTGCCGCCTCCGCCGCCCAGAATTCAGGATCTGTCGCGGTTGCGTAGATACGGCCGGTCACGGACATCCAGTCCTCGGCCTCGCTGCCCGGCCCCTTGGTCAGCATATGTCCGGCATGGGCGTGCGTATCGATCAATCCGGGCATCGCGACCATGCCGGCCGCGTCGATGCGCTCGGCATGTGTTTCTCCAGCAAGGCTTCCGTCACCGATGGCGGCGATGCGCCCATTCTCGACCAGAATATGGCCGCGATCGAGAACCCGCCGTCCCATATCCATCGTGATGATCGTGGCATTTTCAATCAGTAGTGCGTTCGTCATGGAAGGTTCCCTCTCCGGCTGCCGGGTTTGGCGTTCTTTTTTGACAAAGCGCTGCCAAATCGACTTTCGCCATCTTGATATTGTTTGCATCAGATGTACACTATTTTTGGGAACATTCGTATCCAATAGCAATGACAATATGTATACGCTAAACGGGAGAAACCAGTGAAAACCTCTATAAAGACCCTTCTGGCGGGACTCGCCCTTCTGGCGCCGCTGTCAGCGCCCGCATTTGCCGAAACGCTGCGGTGGGCCTCATCCGGCGATGTCATTTCCTACGACCCGAACGCTCAGGTCGACAGTTTCACCCAGAGCGTTCACCACATGGTTTTCGATCCTCTGGTGCGCCGCAACAAGGATCTGAAGCTGGAGCCGGCGCTTGCCACGTCCTGGGAAGTCGTCGAGCCGACGCGCTGGCGCTTCAAGCTGCGCCAGCGCGTGAAGTTTCATGAGGGCCAGCCCTTCAACGCCGACGACGTGGTGGCAACGATCCAGCGCCAGATCGATCCCGGCGCGCGCAACCGCGAGAACCTCTCCACCGTTGTCGGTGTCGAGAAGGTGGACGAATATACCGTCGACCTTATCCTGCGTGCCCCTTACCCGCTGCTCCTCAACGATCTTGCCGCCATCTACATCATGAGCAGGCCCTGGATGGAGGAGCACGACGCACTGAAGCCGGGCAATGCCTCGACCGGCGTCGTCACCTATGCCAGCAACCATGCCAACGGCACGGGCGCGTTCAAGCTGAAGGCCTACGAGCCGGACTCGCGCTCGGTATTCGAAGTGAACAAGGAGTGGTGGGACAAGCCGCAGCATAATCTGGACGAGGTCGAGTTCCGTCCGATCGCCTCCGACGCGACCCGCGTCGCGGCCCTGCTGTCGGGCGAAGTCGACATGATTGCACCGGTTCCGTTGCAGGACGTCGACCGCATTGCGGCCACCGACGGACTGAAGGTCGTCGAAAACCCGTCGCTGCGCACCATCTTCTTTGTCTTTAGCTACCGGCCGGAACTGCATGCAACTCCAGGCCAGCCTAACCCGCTGCGCGATGTGCGCGTGCGCCAGGCACTGTGGCACGCGATCGACACCAACACGATCCAGAAGCGCCTGATGCGCGGCAAGTCCCGCACGGCCGGCATGCTCGTCGCACCGGCAGTGACCGGCTACGACGACGACATCGATGTACCGCTGCCTTACGACGTCGCCAAGGCCAAGGCGCTGCTGGCGGAAGCCGGCTATCCGGACGGCTTCAAGACCGGCCTCGCCTGCCCGAACGACCGCTATATCGCTGACGAACAGATCTGCCTTGCCGTCGCCTCCATGTGGGCGCAGATCGGCGTCCAGGCCAATGTGAGCGTCGAGAGCAAGACGACCTATTTCCCACGGACCGACAAGGGCGAGCTCGATGTCTATCTTCTCGGCTGGGCTTCGTTGCCGCCGATGGACGGTTTCAGCCCGCTGCAAGCGCTGCTCGCCACCAATGACGGCACCTTCGGCGGCAGCAACGCCGATGGGCTTTCCAATCCCGAGATCGACAAGCTGGCCTATGCTGCTTCGACGGAACTCGACGAAACCAAGCGCGTCGAGGAGTTGAAGCAGGCCTTCCGCATCACCCATGATCAGGTCCTCTACCTGCCGCTGCATCAGCAGCCGGTCGCATGGGCGATGAACAGCAAGGTCGACATGCCGCAGTTCCCGGACGAATATGTCCGTCCGTGGTTCGCGCAGATCAAGAAGTAATCGGGACTCTCCCAAGGCCAGTCCCGGCAAGCGAAAGCAAGCTGGGACTGGACCGCAAACCGGGTCAACCCCTCCAGAACCGGCGACGGCACGGAGGATGCGGGAGCGCATAAGCCCGGCGGCCGCCCTTAGGGCAAGATCGCTCCCCGTAAGGACTATCCGATGATCAGACTTCTTTCAGTCAGGCTGCTTCAGGCCATCCTCGTGATGGTCGCGGTGACGGCCATCGCCTTCGTCATGTTCCGTTTCGTCGGCGATCCAGTCGCCTCAATGGTTCGTGAGGGGGCAACCCAGGCGGAAAAGGACGCAGTGCGCGTCGCGCTCGGTCTCGACAAGCCGGTCTTGGCTCAGTTCGTCAAATTCGTTGGCCAAGTGCTGACCGGCGACCTCGGCACAAGCTATCGCTACCAGCAGCCAGTGACGACCCTGTTGCTCAGTCGCCTTCCCGCCACGCTGGAACTGGTGATCGTTGCCACCGTGCTGGCACTGTCGCTCGGCATACCGCTTGGGGTGCTCTGCGCGCTGAAGCCGCACGCCTTTTTCTCGCGGCTGACCCAGTCAGCGACACTTGTCGGCATTTCCATGCCCACCTTCGTCACAGGCCTGCTGCTGATCCTGGTTTTCGCAGTAAACCTGCGATGGTTGCCGTCCTCCGGACGCGGAGATCTCGTCGATATCGGGTTCTGGCAGACCGGCTTTCTCTCGCTCTCGGGCCTGAAGTCGCTGATCCTGCCTTCGATCACGCTGGCATTGTTCCAGCTCACACTGATCATGCGGCTGGTGCGCTCGGAAATGATCGACGTCTTGTCGTCGGACTACATCCGCTTCGCCTTCGCACGCGGCCTGCCGCGGACCTACATCTATGGGCGGCTCGCGCTGCGCAACGCATTGATGCCGGTCGTCACCGTCACAGGCCTGCAGATCGGGCAACTCATCGCATTCGCGATCGTCACCGAGACGGTGTTCCAATGGCCGGGCATGGGCCTGCTGTTCACGAACGCCGTCGGCTATCCCGACGTGCCGGTGCTGGCCGCCTACCTTCTCTTCGTGGGCTTCCTGTTCGTCATGATCAACATGATCGTCGACATTCTCTACACCTTCATCGATCCGCGCCTGAGGACACGATAATGGCTACGCAATCCCTGATGCGCCGACTTCCGCCGGTTTCCGTTGTCATCGCCAGCCTGGTGCTCGTCGTCATGCTGGTCCTCGTCATCTTCGCGCCGATGATCGCGCCGATGGACCCGCGCGACGTCGCCTCCTATTCGCTGATGGACATGGAAATTCCGCCAGCCTTCATGGAGGGCGGCGATTCCCGCTTCCTGCTCGGCACCGACAACCAGGGCCGCGACCTTGTCTCGGTCATCCTGTTCGGCTTGAGGATCTCCGTCGTCATCGGCCTCGGCGCAGTGGTCTTTGCGGCCGTGCTCGGCGTCGTGCTCGGCCTCGTCGCCGGTTTCTTCGGCGGCGTGGTCGATAGCATCGTGATGCGGATCGCCGATATCTTTGTCAGCTTCCCGACAATCCTCGTCGCACTGCTCATAAGCGGCATTGCCCGCGCCCAGCTCAGCGCCGAGACGATGCTCGCCTGGGCGCCGCTGGTGCTGATCTTCTCCATCGCCATCAACGAATGGGTGCAATACGCGCGAACCGTACGCGCCTCGACCATGGTGGAGATCGCGCGAGACTATGTGCGCGCCGCCAAGGTCATCGGCCTGCCATCCACCCGCATCATGGGCCGCCACATCCTGCCGAACATCATGAGTTCGGTGATGGTCATCGCCACGATCAACCTCGCCGGCGCGATCCTGACGGAGGCAACGCTCTCCTTCCTCGGCGCAGGCATGCCGCCGACCTATCCTTCGCTCGGCACACTGATCCGCATCGGCAACCAGTTCCTGTTCTCCGGTCTCTGGTGGATCGCAGTGATGCCGGCGACAGTGCTGGTCATCCTCGTGCTGGCCGTCAACGTGATTGGCGACTATCTGCGCGACCACTTCAACCCGAAACTGATGGCCCGATGAGATGACCGAAACAACGCGCCCCGTTCTCGATATCCGCAATCTCCGTGTCGAGTATCCGCTGGCCAACGGCGACACGCTTGTCGCCGTCAAGGACATCGATCTTTCGATCCGGCCCGGAGAAATCCACGCCCTCGTTGGCGAATCCGGCGCCGGCAAGACCACCGTCGGCAACGCGCTGATGGGTCTCTTGCAGGCCCCCGGCAAGATCGCCGCCGGCTCGATCGCCATCGCTGGCAAGGAGATCAACCTGCGCACCGGTCGCACCGAAGGCATCGTGCCCGGGCGTGACGTCGGTGCGATCTTCCAGGATCCGATGACGAGCCTCAACCCGCTCTTCACGGTGGAAAGCCAGCTGTGCGAAGGCATGCTCACGCATCTGAAGCTCTCCTCAAGGGAGGCGAATGCTCGCGCGCTGGAATTGATGAAGGCCGTCGGCATCCCGGAGCCCGAGCGTCGGCTTGGCAGCTACCCGCACCAGCTTTCCGGCGGTCAGCGCCAGCGGGTGGTCATCGCCACAGCACTCGCCTGCAATCCGCAGCTGATCGTGGCCGACGAGCCGACCACCGCGCTCGACGTCTCGGTGCAGGCGCAGATCCTCAAGCTCATCCGGGATCTTGCCGACCAGCGGGGCGTCGGCGTGCTGCTTGTCACCCACAATATGGGCGTCGTCGCCGAGATCGCCGACCGCGTTACCATCATGCAGAACGGTGCGGTCGTGGAAAGCGGCCCGACGCGCGAGGTGTTGACAGCACCGAAGGCGCCCTATGCCCGCACACTGATCGCGGCCGTGCCGCCCATCGATACGCGGCTCGTGCGTCTGCCAGTGCCGAGCGAAGAAACGCAGGTAACGCTCGACGCGCGCGCCACGGTGCGCCGCAAGAGTGCGAAGAGCGAGACCGGTAGTCGCGACGAGGTGGTGCTCTCGGTGCGCGACCTTGCCGTGGAATACGGCGGCCGCGGATTGCTTCGCAAGACATCGGTCTTCAAGGCCGTCAAAGGCGTTTCGTTCGATGTTCGGCGCGGCGAGATTTTCGGCCTCGTCGGCGAATCCGGCTGCGGCAAGACCACCGTTGCCAACACCATCGCCGGTCTTGTCACCCAGAGCGCAGGCTTCATCGATTTCGAGGGCACGGCGCTTGGCGGCCGAAGAGAAAAATCGATCCGCCAGTCCCTGCAGATGGTGTTCCAGGATCCCTATTCGGCGCTCAATCCGCGCCTGCGGATCAACGCCGCCATTGCGGAACCGATTCTGTTCTACAAACTCGCCTCGAATGCGGATGAAGCCAGGCAGGACGCAAAGACATTGCTCGAAGCGGTCGGCCTTCCCGCCGATGCCGGCGCACGCTTCGCGCACGCCTTCTCCGGCGGCCAGCGCCAGCGCATCGCCATTGCCCGCGCTCTGGGTCCGCGCCCGTCGCTACTCATTTGCGACGAGCCGACTTCGGCGCTCGACGTCTCGGTGCAGGCACAGCTCCTCAACCTGCTGAAGGATCTGCGTGATCTCGCTGGGCTCTCCATGCTGTTCATCAGCCACGACCTCGCGGTGATCCGCCAGATGTGCGACCGCGTTGCCGTGATGAAGGCTGGAGAGATCGTCGAGCTCGCCGATACCGAAACCCTCTTCACCGCGCCCAAACACGAATATACCCGCGAGCTTCTCCGCCTTGCCCCCTCGGTCGAGCGCATCATGGGGCGGGAGCTGGCTTCGGCGTAAGCGTGGATGGCAATCCCGTTGGACTTTTCCGCACCGCCGAAAGTCCAACGGGATTGGGAACCTGTCGCCGCCATCCTTTTTAGCCTGCCGCTACCCCGGCTTCGCTGGTGACCTTGGGGTATTTGCCCATCGCGAATGACTGACGCGCCACCGCGCAAGTGCGCGTTCGGGCCACAAACAAGAAGAAGACGTAAAGGAAATACCCGATCATGCCCAAATCAACCCAGCCCACGACGGGCCGCCAATGGATGCTGCTCATTCTCGTCGTGCTGGTCGCCGTCAATCTGCGGCCATTTCTTACCGCTCCCGGGCCTGTGCTGTCCGAGATCGTCGCCGATACCGGCATGGGATATGGCAGCCTGGCCCTGCTGACATTGTTGCCGATGATGCTGATGGGCGTCGGTGCCTTCGTATCCCCGTCGCTGCAGGCCTTGATCGGCACGCGGCGCGGCATTCTCATCGCTCTCGTTGTGCTGGCTGCCGGTTCCCTGCTTCGGCTCGTCGCACCGGGCGGCATAGCGTTGGTGATGACGGCCGCCCTTTGCGGCGCAGGCGTCGCCTTTATCCAGGCGGCTTTCCCGGGGATCATCAAGGCGGAGTTTCCGCGCAGCATACCCGTGGTCACCGGCCTCTATTCCGCCGTCCTGATGGGCGGCGGGGCTTTGGGCGCGCGGCTGACGCCATTCCTCGTCAGTGCCGGCTACGGCTGGCGCCCGGCTCTTGCCTGGCTCGCGGCACCGGCGCTTGTTGCTCTCAGTGCCGCGTGGCTGATCCTGTCGGATTCGCGCAGCGATCGCCCGGACAAGGCGCTCACCGGCCGGCTGCTCCGCCGGCCCCGGACCTGGACGCTCATTTTCGCCTTCGGCCTGGTCAACGCCGGCTACTCTTCGGCCGTCGCCTGGCTCGCCTCCTATTACCAGTCTCTCGGCTGGAGCAGCGGAGATAGCGGCAATCTCGTAGCGCTGATGGCCATCTGTCAGGCGGCTGCCGCCCTCGCCCTTCCGGTCTTGGCCCGCCGTAGCATCGATCGCCGTGCGTTCCTGCGCTTGACGCTGGCGATGCAGGCGATTGGTTTCGCCGGTCTTGCGTTCCTGCCCCAAGCGGCGCCCGCGATCTGGGTTGGCCTGTGCGGTGCCGGCCTCGGCAGCAGCTTCTCGCTGGCAATCGTTACGGCCCTCGATCATCTGCCGCGGCCGGAAGAAGCCGGTGTGCTGGTAGCATTGATGCAGGGCGGCGGCTTCCTGATCGCGTCACTCGGCCCCTTCGCCACGGCATTTCTGCACGACATCAGCGGCAGCTTCGCCCCTGGGTGGACGCTGCATCTCATCTGCGTCGTCGGCGTTTTCTTCCTCTATACGCGCTTCAACCCGTCACGCTACGCACAAGCCATGCATTCACCGATCTGAGCGAAATATTGCTCTCTCGATGGGTTTCGACCCTTGGCCCTCCTCGTGTGGGCTGACCGGCATCTTGCGAACGAACTCGGCCAGAACACGAGAGGCATCACCTGGCGACAAGCCTTTTCGTTTTGCGCCCACCGTTGTTGCCGAGGGTCGATGCCAAATCACTAGACATCACGCCGTTTTGTATGCAATTCGAGGAGACAATTGTTACGGCTTGGAGTGACCAGTATGGCAAAGAAAGAGAGCGAAGGCGGCGGCGGCCGCGCTCAGGCCGTTCATCGCGTCCTGAAACGCGCAATCCTTGATCAGGCGCTGTCTCCAGGATCGAAGCTGCCGGAAGATTCGATCGGCGAAAGGTTGGGTGTCAGCCGGACCCTGGTGCGCGAGGCGCTGGTTCGCCTCAGCGAGGAAGGGCTAGTGGAGTTGCGGCCGAACAGGGGCGCCGTGGTCGCGCGACCAACCCTTGAGGAAGGGCGCAATCTGTTCCTGACCCGAATGGCGCTGGAACGGCTGGTGGTCGAGACGCTTTCTGGAAAATTGACGAACGAGCAAATCGGCATTCTCTCGTCTCATATCGCTGCCGAGGAAGCGGCAAAGAAGGAGCGCGCTCCGTCGATCCGTCTGGCGGGCGAATTCCATACGCTGCTGGCACAGATGACGAACAACGCCAGCCTCATCCGCTACGTGAATGAACTGGTCGCCCGCAGTTCCCTGATCCTTGCGCTCTATGGCCGACCGCATTCTTCGGAATGCGCCGTATCGGAGCACCAGGAGCTTCTGGACAAATTGATCGCCGGCAAAACCGACGAGGCGGCAGCCCTTATGGCGCATCACCTCGATTCGGTGACGACCCGGGCTTTGCTTCCGACCGACGGGGACAGAAACATCAAGGAAGTGCTGTCTGCCTACGCCGTTGCGGAGGGCCTTGCCTAGGCGAAACGCAGCACTCCCGGAGGATACGCGGGAGCCTTGTGCACAGTCGGCGCGCGCACCATTCCTTTGACACACACGCTATCAGCTCTTGGAGCACTTCGACGTTCGGCAAGATACGGCCGCTGGCCGGCTCGTGATGACGAACGTCGTCGTGACACCCAAACGCAGAGCTTATCAGGCTTCGCCGACCCCACCCGACACGAGACGCCCCTTGTGGAAGGTCGCAGTCCTGGCGGGCACCCGGGCCACCGCCTCTGCCGAGCAGCTCGCTCCGACGAGTGTGAACGAGGCCTCATCGCCGACATTTGGCCACGCGCGTTTGCCCTTGTCGTCGAGGGGCAAGATGCCACCGGTGGCGATAGACATGGACCGTGAGAGACGGAACTCGTCCGACCCACGATAAAGCTGCGCATAGAGATACGCCTTTTCCAACATGTCCCCGCTGCCGAACGGCGACCAGTGATCGATGACGCTATCGGAGCCGGTCATGACGAAGACCCCCTTCTGCGCCAACTGCGGCAAGGGCATCATCAGTCCACCGATCGGCACCGTCGAGGCAATCGAGATCCTCTGTTCCGCCAGGCGCGACGCCGTCTCCTCCAGCACCTCCGGAGCAAGTGTCGTCAGTGCGAAGGCGTGGCTGATCGTGACTTTGCCGCGCAGAGCGGGATTCTTCTCGACCGTATCGATCATGTAGTTGACCGCCGCCACGCCGGCGGGGCTCGTTTCATGCTGATGAATGTCCACACCCTTGCCGGTATCCAGCGCGATCTGGAACATGGCGTCGAGTGACTTTTCCATGGCGCCGTCGACATTCGTCGGATCCAGGCCGCCGACATACTGAACGCCCATCTGCATGGCTTCACGCATCAGGCCATCGACCTTGGAGTGAAGCAGGCCGTGCTGGGGGAAAGCCACAATTTCACACACGAAATCATCACGATGGTTTTCCAACGCCTGCTGCAGGTGCTCAAGGCTTTTGAGGCCGCTAACCGGGTCGATGTTGCAATGGCTGCGTGCGACGGTGCTTCCCTTGGACTGCAGCAGCGCGATCAGGCCCTCCGCGCGCTCTCGCGAGGTCGGCAGCAACTGAGGAAGCAGCTTCTCCTCAAGCGCGATCATATCCATGATGGTTTTGCCCTGACGCGGGCGCGGCGCCTGCCACGGGCCACCATAAAACGTCTTATCGAGATGGATGTGCATATCGCGCATCGTCGGCAGCAACAGTTGCCCGTGCGCCTGATAGCGCGGCACACCTTCGGGCAGGTTCGCTTTCTCCGCGTGCAAGGCGACAATCGCGCCGTCCTTGATCTCCAACGCGTAGAGCGCAGTCCGTGTGGCGACGACGATATCGCCGTCATACTCAAACCCCTCCTCCAATCGCACGCCGGTCAGGATGTAGTGGCGATCCGCGAGCGTCTTGGTGTTCGTCTCGCCGGCGCTCTTACCCGCGCTGGCCGATGCCTCGCGAACCGCTCCGCCAGACAACCCGGCGACAGCGCACGCCGTGGTCAGCGCCCCGGTCCGGCTGAGAAAGGTTCTGCGGCTTTGCGGTAGCATCTGTTCCAACATTGTTGCGTTGCCTCATCATGGATTGGGTTAGGGCCGCCAATCTACCGAACGGCGCCACCGCATGGCAGCGACATTTACCAATGCTGGCTATTCGATTTGCCAATGCAAGCGGGCGACCACGCAGCGATCGTGAATAACAAAGGCGTGGACGCCTCCCCTCTGTCGCTACCTCCGCAGGTCACAATACTCGATGAGGCGTTCCGCCAAGGCCAGTGCTGCAGGGCTAGCATCGTCGCGGTAAAACAGCGCCAGTTCAAAGTCATCGACGGACGGCAGACGTTCGGCAGCGCCCAGCACGCGGTGGGAAGGCAGACGGCAGCTCGCAGGCAGCAGACTGACACCAAGCCCGGCAGCCGAGGCGGCGGCAAGCGCTGCGAGACTGGCGCTGCTGTAGCTGATGCGCCAGCGAATGCCGAGAGTATCGAGCGCCTGACATAATTCGTCGCGGTAGAGGCCGTTCAGCGGGAACACAGCCAAAGGCACCGGCACCTGTTCGATTGCCGGGCGAACGAGGCTGTCCAGCCACAGCAACGGTTCCGGCCTTGCCGCGCGCGGCTGTTGCTTGCGGCGCTGCTTGACGAGAATAAGGTCGAGCTCCCCGTCCCGATAGGCGAGTTGCAGATCGGCGCTGAGACCGCTCGTCACGTCCAGCCGCAAGTGCGGATGCTGGCTATTGAAAGCCGCCAGCAGATCGGCCGTCGGCACCATGAAATCCTCGGGCATTCCCAAGCGAAGCACGCCGTCGCGCCATGGGCCCGCCAAGGCGTCATGCGCCTCTTCGTTCAGCGCGATGATGCGGCGCGCATAGCTCAGCAACTTGACGCCTTCCTCCGTCAGCTGCACCTGATGTGACGAGCGTTCGAAAAGCGCCTTCCCGAGCATTTCCTCCAGTCGGCGAATTTGCTGACTGACTGTCGATTGGGAAAGGTTCACCCGCTCGGCTGCACGGGTGAAGCTGTTGCTTTCGCAAATGGCCACAAAGCTCAGCAACAGCTGGGGATTGAACATGGGATAGCGGTTCATTCGTCCCCCAAAAATGTGCTGGAGCCGATTTCGGCGAGGATGACGGCGGATCGCCGCACCATGCGATCACCAGGCGGTCCAGATCACGCGTCACACCAAGATTGAATGCGTTGCATTTATTATCTTGTATACAATCTGCATGCAAAGGGAAAAGTACAGGCTTCGCTGCGGAACGATGGCCAGCCTCCATCCGAACCTACCCGAGAAGCTCTGGAGCGCGCCAGGTATCTGCCCGACGAGTTCATGAAGGATCGTCGCGTTTGGAACGGAAAAATCGGTTCCTGCATCTCGCACCCCGGTCCATTCGCTAACGCAATGGTTTCCATCGGTTTTCTTAATTTCCGAACAGCCGAAAACATCCCTATAGGCGAGGCCATGTCGCGCTCTCCGGTCGCGAATTGCGCAATGCGGCAGCGGCGAACATCGCATTGGTACCCCAGACGCCGCAACGAGCAGCTGCCTCTCGAAAGGCGGCTAGCCCGAGGGCGAACAGCCGCCTGGAAAGGTGCAATGTGATGACGCAAGAACTGGACAGCGCAGCCCGTTCCGACACGATCCCAGGCGAGCGCTCCTCCACATGCGCGCTTCGCGTCGGTTTCCTGGCCAGGATCGCGTCATCTCTTCTCCTTTATCCAGGGTATCGAAGGCTCTGGATATCCAACCTTTTCTTCTTCGGGGGCCTCTGGACGCAGACGCTCGTGCTCGGCTGGCTGGTGTTTGAGACCACCCGCTCGGAGTTTTCCGTCGCCCTCTTCACCGCGGCAAGGCTGGGGCCGATGATGCTTGGTCCCCTCGCAGGCGTGATCTCGGACCGCTTCGACCGGCCCAAACTGCTTTTGGCTGCGTCCGGCTGGGCCTTTGCCGTCCTCAGCGTGATTGCGCTTCTCGTAGCCCTGGACAAAATATCCTTCTGGGGCCTGGTCTTTGGGGGCTTCTGCATTGGCCTGGCGCAATCCCCATCCCAGCCGGCACGTTTCGCGCTGGTCGCCGACCTCGTCGATCGCGAGAAGCTCAGCAACGCGAATTCTCTGAACTCGCTTGTCCTGAGCATGACGCAGATGATCGGGCCGGCGCTTGGAGGAACGATGATCGTGGCATTCGGAGCTGCATCGGCGCTAGCGATCTCCGCCGGCTGGTATCTCGTTTCGTTCGTAGCGCTCTGGCCGATGAGGAACCTGAAGAGCGGCCGGCAACCAGATCGAGAAGAAGGCTTTGTGAGTCTTGTAGCGGCAGGCTTTCGCACCATCTCCGGGAACGTCCTCCTCCGGTCTGTCCTGGGCGTCACGTTCTTGGCCAATATTCTGTTGTGGCCGATCTACCAGGGCTTCATGCCGGTTATCGCTAGGGAACATCTGGACCTGACGCCACAGGGGCTCGGCCTGTTATTGGCATGCGCCGGCACCGGCAGCCTGGCCGGGGCTCTCGTCATCGCCAGTCTCGGAGACTTCCGCTACAAGGGCGGCCTTTTCCTGATTGGCACGGCCATCTGGGGCGGACTATGGGCGACCTTCGCTCTGTCGTCCTCGGTGCCTCTGTCGTTTGCTCTCATGGGGCTCATCGGACTGTCGGCGTCACCGTTCGGCATCCTGCAGACCACGCTCATGCTCATGATGACCGAACCGCACGTGCAGGGACGCGTGATGGGCATCCAGGAATTGACCATCGGCGTGATGCCGGTTTCGAGCCTGCTGCTCGGCTCGGCGGCAGAAATCATCGGCATTGCCAATGTGGCGCTGATCAGCGGGACGCTGTTGGCCATTTCACTTGCGATCTTGGCTCTGCGTGTTCCGGAACTGCTACGCTACAGCGGCCACAATAACTGAGCGCGCCAACAGAAGCCTACCCTCGCGATGCAATGTCGTTTTGACCGCTTAACGGGATCGACGGCTTGCAGCCTCCACAAACGCGTCAAATACGCGAGCGCCCGGATGGCTTTCGGCGTCCAGCAATTCCGGGTGCCATTGCAGCCCCATGGCAAAAGACTGCGAGCCGATCTCGATCGCTTCGACGACTCCATCGGATGCTCGGGCCGTGACGGTCACGGTGCCGGCTACCTCCACAATCGCCTCTCGATGAAACGTGTTCACAGCGAATGTGTCGGCGCCGAAGATTTCAGCCATTCTGGTGCCGGCGACGATGCGGACATCATGCGAAAAATTGCCTTGGTCGTGATTGAGGGCTTCCGGCCACGACGAATGGACATCCGAGACCATCCGGCAGCCGTTGAGACACCCAAGCATTTGCATGCCATTGCAGATGCCAAGCACAGGTTTTTCGCGCGCGAGGAACCCTTCCATCAACGCCATATCGACGGCAAGACGATCAGATGGCGGATACTGGGATTGGTCTCCATCGACGTACCAGCCTTTCGGAAAGTTGATACGGCCACCGACACTCAGGAACCCGTCAAACTCCTCGACGACCTGGTCAACCAGATCAGGAATGTACGGGATGCCGAAGGCAAACGCGCCGGCGCGGCGGATCGCAGAGAAGTAATTCTTCGAGGTATCATAGCGTCCGCCACCTGAACTGGTGTTCTCATCCATGATCACGGCGATCTTCGGCATGCGGTCCATTGGTTCATCCCAGAATCTAGAAATTCTACGTATATTTATCCCGTCCGGATCGCGCAGGCAGTGGTTTTCATACCGACACCACGTCTTTTTCGAACGAGGCGCAGACCGCGCTCCACCGGCTAGGCCAAAGCCATCCGGACCCGATGGTTTCCGCCGACCTCGATAAGCTCGGATCGCGCCGGCGCCGTAAAGACGTCCGGCGCGGTGCTGCCGTCGGAAACGAAGCTGCGGCCGACAAGTTGCGGCATGGTGGCGCAGCGATCCTGCTTGGCCGTCGGGTTCAGGGCCGCATCCGGATCGGGAATGGCCGCGATCAACCGTCGCGTATGGGGGTGGGTGGGCGCTTCGAAAATCTCGCGCCAGTCGCCCTCTTCCACGATCTCGCCGAAATACATGACCAGCACCCGGTCGCTCATATGCTCGACCACGCTCAGATCATGGCTGATCATCAGATAGGAGAGGCCGAGCTTTTCCTGGAGGTCGAGCAGCAGGTTGATGATCTGTGCACGGATCGATACATCAAGGGCAGAGACCGGCTCGTCGAGCACGACGATCTCTGGCTCGAGGATCAGCGCGCGGGCGATGCCGATGCGCTGGCGCTGGCCACCGGAGAATTCATGCGGGTAGCGCCCCGCCTAATATTCAATTACTTATGTATTCACCCATCACGTACAGACGTCCGCGCTCCGTCAACACACGGTCGGTAGACGGCCGAACTCTCGCCGAACCCACCATCGGCCGCGGCGCTGCCTCTCAGGTTTAAAGAAGCTCGGCCATCGACCGTAGGAGCCGGTCGATCTGGTGAGGCGTGTGCTCGGAAAACACCGCAAGCCGCATCGTCGAGACGTCTGACGCATCGGAATAGCCGCCGGGCTGCTGCACCCTGACGATGATGTCGTGCTCCGCAAGACGATCGCGCAATTGCTCGAGGTCGGTGACGCCCTTGATGGTGACGATCGGCACTGGCGTGTCGGCGACTTCGAAACCCAGTGCCCGCAGCCCGCTGCGCATGTGCTTGACGTTGCGGACGAGATTGGCACGCTTTTCCGGCGTCGTTTGCAGAACCCGCAACGATGCTGCGGCGGCGGCCGCAAGACCCGGAGGCGCCGGCGAGGCACCGCGCATGATCATGGCATTGCCCGCGATCTTCGCGGCAAGATCCGCGCTACCAGGGACGATGCCGCCAAGCGCACCGAATGCCTTGCTCATCGTACCGGCAAGATAGTTGCCCTCGCCTTCGAGCCCCGCATGTTGCAGCGATCCGCGGCCGGTCTCGCCAAGGACGCCAACGCCGTGGGAATCGTCGATGCAGAGCAATGCGCCATCATAGGAGGCCATCGCTTGCCGGAAATCTGCAAGCGGTGCCAACTTGCCTGAGGACGGAAAAACGCCATCCGTCAGAACCGCCGGCCGCTCGCCCGGTTTCACATGCTGCGACAATTGCGCGGCCAGATCGTCCGGGTCGGCATGGCGAAATTCATGGATCCGCTTGCCGAGCGTTGGGATGGCGTCGCGGGTGCTGTAATGCGTCGCCGAATCCATCAGGATCACGTCGAAATCGTCGCGCAGGCCCTGCAGCAGCACCATCGGGCTGGTGTAGCCGGAGATCATGTAGACGACCTCTTCCGTGCCGAACCAGTCACGCAGCCGCTCCTGCAGGTCGGCATAGACCTGCATGTGGGCGAGCGTTCCAGGCCCCATGCCGTACTGTCTGGTCGCATCGCAGGCCGCCTCTATCACCTCGGGGTGGCCGTGCAGGCAGAAGTAGGACGTGCCGCAGTAATAGTCGACCTCGCGCCCGCCGATGAACATGCGGGCACCCAAGGGTGACTCCATCTTGATCGGAGCGGCCATGGTCCGGGTCACGCCGCTTCCGCCTGGGATGGGCTGCGCCGCTCCAGGAACATCGGCCCGACGCGGATGCCGCGCTTGCCGTTGTCGTCGACGGCGTCGAGCTCGAGGATCTCGTCCTCGTAGAGCCGCCCATGCATGCGGAAACGCCCTTCTTCGACCGGCTCGCAGGTGTGGGTGCAGAAATATTCAATCAGGCACTTCAGCCCGCCATGGATGTAGGTCAGGTAGGTGATGTTGAAATCCGGTCCGTATTCGCCGAGATGCGGCGCGATCCCGTCGGGAACGGTCTCATCATCAGGTGCCTCGATGCGTGTCCAACTCGCATCCTTCCAGACAAGCTTGCCGGCTTCGGGGAAGGAGAGGTTCATGTGGGCGTAGTCCGCGCCCCGCCCGTAGATACGACCATCGATGACGAAGTCGTTGCCGGCAACCGGACGGATCCGGTGCGGCACACCCTCGCCCATCAGATAGATCTTGCCGTCCTTGGACTTGACCTCGACGATCTCCTGCGTGGCGTCGTCCCTGTAGTAGCCCGGCAGGGTCTTGAACTGAGCTTCGGAGATCTCCGGAGGACGCTGTGTCCGCTCCGGCATCTTGCCCATCTTGCGCTCGGCAAGGACGATGCGCACGCCGTCGACGCCGAGCCGCGAGGCGATCTGGTTGGCAAAATCGAGCGTCGCAAAGATCAGCACGCCGACGCCCGCAGCCGGTAACAGCATCATCTGCGAGGCGTAGCCATAGACGGCACCGCCGTGACCTACGGAGGTCCAGCCATCGACGTCGCCGGAACCGAAGCACAGGCCATAGCCGTTGAGCGTCCTGTCGTGGCCGACCGGACGCTTGCCAAATGGCGTCCACATCTCGCGCAGCGAGGCCGGCGAGATGATGGAATTCCCTTCCGTGTCGAAGCCGCCACGAAGCAGGCATTGGGCGTAGCGTGCCATGTCGCCGGTGGTGGAAAAAATGTTGCCGGCCGGCGAACCGCCGAGGCTGAACACAGGCGCCGGCGTGTCGCCGTCGAGCGTCCACATGTCGGCAGGCGCGAGCCGCTCGCGAATGCCGGGCGCCATGCCGCAGGAGGAGTTGTCCATGCCGAGCGGCTTCAGGATATTGGCGGCGACATAGTCGGAATAGCTCTGGCCGGTCACCGTCTCGATCACCCGGCCGACGACAGCGATGCCGGCATTGGAATAGTGCATCACCCCAAGGCTCGGATCTTGCTTCAGGATCGAGCTCGCGAGCTCGTTGACGGTATCTTCGAGCGGCGGCCGGGTGGCGTCGAGATAGTGGCCGCTCTTCGGCTCGCGCACGAGACCGGCCGTATGGGTCATCAGCTTGCGCAGGCTGATGACCGAACCGTGTGGCCCGCCTTCAGCGCCGGCAAACGGGTTCTCCGGCTTGAACCCCGGCAGATAGGTCGACACGTCGACATCGATATCGACCAGGCCCTTTTCGACCAGCTGCATGATCGCCAGCGACGTGAAGGTCTTGGTGATCGAGCCGATGCGGAAGCAGGTGTCCTTGCCCATGTCGAAATGGCGGTCGTGACGCTGGACATGGCCTTCGGCGAGCACGCCATCTCGATCAACGAGGGCGTAGGAGATCGACGGGATCGCCTTGTCCTCGACCTCGTATCGGATCAGATCCTCGAAAAGCTCGATGGCAGCAGCAGACAGAGAGGACATGGAAAATGCTCCTTTGACTTTAAGGCATTGGGTCTCAATGGGCGTGACGGGGGTCGAGCATATCGCGCAGCGCATCGCCGACCAGGTTCCACGACAGCACGAAAAGGAAGACGGCCGCACCGGGGAAGGCCAGCGTGTACCAGAACTGGAAGGGGTTGCCGGGCTGGCCGACGATCCAGTTGCGCGAATAGGCGATGAACTGCCCCCAGTCGGCGTAGCCTTCTTCGGTACCGACGCCGAGGAAGCTCAACGCCGAGGCCGACAGCACCATGGAGCCGGTCGCCATCGTCGCCAGAACCAGCACCGGGAACATGGCGTTGGGCAGGATATGCAGCACGATCAGCCGCAGATCGCTGGCGCCGTAACTGCGGGCAGCGTGGATGTAGTCCATCTCGCGGATCCTCAGGATCTCGCTTCGGACAATTCGCGCATAACTCATCCAGCCGAACGTCGTCAGCGCGATGGTGATCGGCACGATGCCCTTGCCGAGCAGCGCCGTCAGCACCATGGCAGCAATCAGGAACGGCACGGCCATGAACACGTCGACGATGCGCATCAGCACTTCCTCGACGACACCTCCGTAATAGGCCGCAACTGCACCGACGACGGTGCCGATCAGCACGGAGATCGCGACGACCCCGAGGCCGATCTTGAATGCCGTGCGCGTGCCCCAAACGACACCGTAGAAGATGTCGTACTGGCCCTGCGTGGTGCCGAAAACGGCCTCCGGCGACGGTGGCTGCGGCGTTGCCAGGAAGCCCGCGCGCGGCGTGTCGTAGGGGGAAAGCTGGAAGCTTTGCGGCGGCGCCAGGACCGGCGCGAAAACGGCGATCAGCACGAAGGCGGTGAGGATCACGACGCCGAACAGCGAGACCGGATTTCTTGCGAGGTAACGAAGAAACTTCATTGCGTCTTCACCCTCGGATCGAGCAACGGATAGATGAGATCGACGATCAGGTTCATCAGCACCAGGACGACCGCAAAATAGAGGCCGAAGCCGAGAACGGCGGGAAAATCGAGATTGGCGGCGGTCTTGGCGGCGAACTGGCCGAGCCCGGCATAATCGAAGATGGTCTCGGTGATGACGACACCACCCATCATGACGGCCAGCTCCATGCCGGCGATGGTCGCAAGCGGCAGAAGCGCATTGCGCCGGGCATGGTGCAGTTCGACCACACGGCGCGGCAGACCCTTGGCACGCGCGGTGCGCACATAATCCTGGCGCAGGGTTTCCAGCATCGAGGTGCGCATCACCCGCGTCATGCTGGCGACGTTGACGTAGGTCAGCGTGATGACGGGTGCCGCAAGGTGGCGAAGCGCGTCGCCGAAGATTGCCAGATTGCCGTTGAGCAGCGCGTCGATGGTGTTGGCGCCGGTGTAGCGGACGAAGTCGCTGGAGCTGACCGCGGTCTGCGCCCATTGGCTGAGCCGGCCGGGCGGGAACCAGTCAAGCGCCGAATAGAAGATCAACAGCATCAGCAGGCCGAAGACGTAGACCGGGAAAGACCAGCCGAGAATGGTGAAGATGCGGATGACGTGGTCCGGCCAGCGGTTGAGATAGATGCCGGCGCGCGAACCGAGGAAGACGGCGAGCAGCAGGCAGGGAACGAAGGCGAGCACCACCAGTTCCAGCGTCGCTGGAAACAATGACATCAGCGCCGTGGACACCGGCTGACGCGCGGTTTCCGACCATCCGAGATTGCCACTGAGCACACCGCCGATCCAGCGACCATACTGGATGTAGGAGGGATCATTGAGCCCATACTGCTCGATCATCCTGCGGATGCTCTCCTGACCACCCTTGAGATAGTCGGGTGACGGCGCGTAGGCCGCCAATCTCTGGGTCGGCGAAAGCGACATCTGCAGCGCGAAGATCATCAACGACAGTGCGAAGAGGACGATCGGCAGCATCATCAGTCGTCTGAGTGCATAGTTCAGCACGGTTCACACGTTCCGATTTCAGGGAAGATGAAACAGGTGCGCGTCGGACGGTTTTCCGCCCGACGCGCACTCGCCAATCAGTCGTTGGCCTTGGTGACCGGGTAGAAGTCCCAGGCGCCGTAGAGGATCATGTTGTCGACATAACCATCTATGTTGCTGCGGGTAACGACGTAGCCGAAGTCCTCCCAGAGGAACTGGGTGGTGGCGTATTCGTAGGACATTTCCTGCAGCTTGGCGTAGATCGGCTCGCGCACTGCGGGGTCGACCGAGGCCCAGGCTTCGTCGAGCAGCGGCTTGAACTTCTCGGCCATCAGATCGCGGTAGCCTTGGCCGACCATGCCGCCGACGAGACCCGTGGGCGATAGGTAGTAGCTGGCCGCACCGAGCGGGCCACCCGGGTCGGAATAGTCAGGACCCCAGCCCATCACCGTCAAGGGCGCTGCCGGCTTTTCGCGGTTGTTGAGCTTGTCCGAAACGGATGCCCATGGCAGCGCCTGGATCTGCATCTTGAACTTCGGATTGATGCGCGAAAGGCCCTGCTGCAAGGCCGAGAGCGCTGCGGTCAGCTGCGGGTAGCCTTCGGTCACATAGGCCGTGAAGGTAAAGCCGGTATCCCAGAGCTTGCCGCCGAACGCCTTCTTAAAGTGTTCCTCGGCCTTGGCGGGATCGTAGCTGTAAACAGGCGAGTCCGGGCGATAGCCCATGATGCCGCGCACTGTCGGCCCGCGCGACTGCACGGTCTTGCCGAGCAGCACCTGGTTCAGCAGCGCGTCGTAGTTCTGGGCATAGTTGAAGCCCTTGCGCACGTCGATGTCGGCGAAGAAGTCCGGCGGGATGCCGGCACCATCGAGCTTGCCGCTGCCGATCGCCGGATTGTCGTTGTCGTCGAGCGGCCAGGCAAAGAAGACACCGCGCGAAAACACCTTCTGCAGGCCGTCGATGACCTTGACGCCCTCGGTCTTGCTGAGCTCGTCGATGAACTCGACGGGGGCGGTGACGAAATCGGCGTCACCGGACAGAAGCTGCAGGCGCCGCGTCGTCCATTCCGGAACGGTGCGCATCACCACGCGCTCGAGCTTGGCAGGCCCCATGAAGTAACTGTCGAAGCGCTTCAGCGTTATGCGCCGGTCGGTGCGATCCCATTCCTCGAGCATGAAGGGGCCGGTGCCGTTTTCTTCGGCGAACAGCGGATTGGCGCCGAGTTCCGGACGGTAATGGGCCTTCCAGGTGTCGCCCGAGCCATCCCAGCCGCCGACCGAGGCAACCCATTCCTTGTCAAGGACCGAGGTGCCGAAAGGCAGCGCGATCACACCAAGCGTTGCCGGAAACGACTTAGGCAGTTTCAGCGTGAGATTGTCGCCCTCGACGACGATCTGCGACGCGAGCTGATCGTAAACCTTGCGCAGGACCTCGGGGCTGGCGTCGTTGATGGATTTGACCTCGCCTTCTGTCTCAACCCACTTGGCGATGTCGGTGTACTTGCCGGCGGTGATCACTTCGGTGATCGCGTTCGACATCCACGACTGCCCCTGAAGGATGGCGCGCAACAGCGAATAGCGCACGTCCTCGGGCGTGATCTGGCCGTAGCCCGGCTCGATCGTCGCCTTCTGCGCGTCCGTCAACTTGTCGTAATATTCCCAGGTGACTTTGCCGTCGGCACCCTTCGTCCCGACCTTGTGGGCAAACACGCCCTTGCGGATCGGGAAGGTGTAGCTGATGGAGCCATCGGCGCCTTGCTTGATGAGACCGTTCTCCAGCGACGGCACCTCTGTCGAGAGCGACGGCACGAACTCTGAAATCTTCGAGCCGTTGAAGTTCAACAGGCGGCTGTAGATGTTGAGCGAGCCGTAGGAGCTCGGTGTGTTGGCGATATAGGCCGGGTCGAAAGACTGGATGTCGTCGGTCCACATGAAGACGAAAGTGCCGGGGTTCTTGGTCTCGGCCATAGCGGGCGCAGCCGCGATGCCGAGCCCCAGGCAGAGGGCTAGGGCTAAGGTGCGTTTCATCGTTGTTCCCATTTGGTGGAGGCGGAAGTTTTTCTTCTCGTTATGGGGGAGGCTAGAAGAGCCCTTGCACGTCTGTCCAATGTGTAATTAGGATAGACTATGCAAAACACGCATGAGGGCCAGCATGGAACTGCAATGGCTTGAAGATTTTCTGGAAATTGCCGCGACAAGGAATTTCTCGACGGCGGCGACGGCACGCAATATTTCCCAGCCCGCCTTTAGTCGCCGTATCAAATCGCTTGAGAACTGGATCGGCGCCGATCTCATCGACCGCAGCACCTATCCCGTGCAATTGACGCGGGCCGGCACGATGTTCCTGCCGGGCTGCCAACGCCTCGTGCGCGAAGCCTACCGGCTGCGCACCGATTGCCGCAATGTCGCCGGCGAGAGCTCGGCCATGCTGACGTTTACTTCGCTGCATACGCTGGCGATGTATTTCTTCCCGAAATGGATCGGCTCGCCGCTGATCTCGCGTTTGCCCCTTCGCACCAGCATGCACGCCGCCGACTTCCTTGAAAGCATCGATCACCTTTGCTCGGGCCAGTGCGATTTTGCCATCACCTATGTGCATCCCGATGGCCCGCCGGTACTGGAAGGCGGCCCGTTCGAATCCCTGCAGATTGGCAAGGACCGGCTCATCCTGGTGTCGGGAACCGACGAAAATGGCCGCCCGCTGTTCGACATCGACGTGTCCGAAAGCACGGAAATCCCCTACCTCGCCTATTCCTGGAGCGACGGCTACATCGGCAAGCTGGCGACCTTGATCCAGTCGCGCTGGCGCCGTCCGCTCAATCTCAGCACCGTCTATCAGTCGGGCCTCGCCGACGGCCTGAAGCACATGGCAGTCGCCGGCCGCGGTGTCGCCTGGCTGCCGCAGATCTGCGTGGCGGAAGCGATGCGGCAGGGCCGCCTTGCCCAGATCGGCGGGCCACAGATGTCACTCGAAATGGAAATCCGGATCTTCAGGCGCGCCGGTCCCGGCAGTCCTGACAGCGATGGGTTGTGGCAGCATCTGAAGCAGTGCGCGGCGCTGCCGCAGTACAAAAGTGGCTTCGATGTCGATATCGACGCCGCCTAGAGCGTCGTGGCGCCCAAAGGCAGCGGATCGCCGCCTATGCGAAGACAGGCGATGCAATGCACGAAACGCATAGTTTTGCCTGCCACATTCGTGACACATTGATTTCACTCGGTTTTGTGACATCGGCGGAAGGCCGTGGTGCAACGCACAGGCCGTGGCGGCCCGCCTCACCGGGACGACCTGCCACTCAACCATATTGACAGGATGCAACCTCGTTGCGAGACCTGAGGGCGCAACGTCCCCTCGCAATCGGGTCCATGTGCTGATGCCCCTGTCCAAATCCGCAACACCTGAACTGCCCGAGGGTGTCATCCTTTCCGTCGAAGATCTTGAAGTCTGTTTCGCCGCCCACACCCGCGCCGAGCTGCGCGCGGTACGCGGCGTCTCCTTTCGCATAGCGCGCGGCGAGACCGTCGCGCTGGTCGGCGAGTCCGGGTCCGGCAAATCGGTCACGGCCATGACGATCATGCGGCTGACCGAATACGACGGCGCGACCATCACCGGCGGGCGAGTGCTGATGCGTTTGAAGGACGGCACGGTCGCCGACCTCGCCAAGCTCTCGGAAAAGCGCGTCGAAGCTCTTCGCGGCGCGGACATCTCGATCGTGTTCCAGGATCCGATGTCGAGCCTGAACCCGGTCTTCACCGTCGGCGACCAGATCGCCGAGGCGGTGATCCATCACCAGGGCAAGACGCCGGAGGAAGCGCGCCAGGTCGCGCTCAACACCCTCAAACTGGTCCGCGTACCCGATGCGGAGCGCCGGCTCGACCAATATCCGCACCAGCTTTCCGGCGGCATGCGCCAGCGCGTCATGATCGCGATTGCCCTTGCCTGCCGCCCATCGCTGATGATCCTCGACGAGCCGACAACCGCGCTCGACGTGACCATTCAGGCGCAGATCCTCGATCTCGTTCGTGCCCTGCAGCGCGAAATCGGTATGTCGGTGCTGTTCATCACCCACGACATGGGCGTCGTCGCCGAAGTCGCCGACCGGGTCTGCGTCATGCTCAAGGGCGAGATCGTCGAAACCGGCTCGGTCTACGACATTTTCGCCAAGCCGAAGCATGCCTATACACGCGCCCTGATTTCCGCCGTGCCACGCCTCGGCAGCATGGCCGACAAGGATGCGCCGGAAAAATTCCCGCTGCTGGTGTTTGAACCGGAGCAGCAACTCGCGGAGGCGACAGAATGAACGCGTCTGCGCAGATGACGGACGCCCGGCGCCCTCTCGTCTCGGTGCGCAACCTGGTCACGCGCTTCGACCTGAAGGCGGGGCTGTTCGGCCACGTCTCCGGCCGGGTGCATGCGGTGGAGAACGTCACCTTCGATATCTTTCCGGGCGAAACCCTGGCGCTGGTCGGTGAATCCGGTTGCGGCAAGTCGACGGTTGCCCGCTCGATCATGCAGCTCGATCGACCACGGTCGGGCTCTATCCGCTTCGATGGAACCGAGCTGATCGGCGCGCCGCGCCCCGTCCTCGCGAGATTTCGCCGCGAAGCCCAGATGGTCTTCCAGGATCCTTTCTCCTCGCTCAACCCGCGCATGACGATCGAGCAGTCGCTGATGGACCCGATGCGGGTTCACAAGCTGGGCTCGACGGAAGTCATGCGCGCCCGCGCCGCCGAGCTTCTGGCAAAGGTCGAGCTTTCGCCCGAGCACCTCGAGCGCTATCCGCATGCGTTTTCCGGCGGCCAGCGCCAGCGCATCTGTATCGCCCGCGCGCTCGCGCTCAACCCGCGTCTCATCGTCGCCGACGAGGCCGTCGCCTCGCTCGACGTGACGATCCAGGCGCAGGTCATCAACCTTCTCATGGACCTGCAGCGCGAAATGCAGATCGCCCTGCTGTTCATCAGCCACGATATGGCCGTGGTCGAACGCATCGCCCACCGCGTCGCCGTCATGTATCTCGGCGAGATCGTCGAGATCGGCGATCGCCGCTCGGTATTTGGCAACCCGCAGCACCCCTATACCCGCAAGCTGCTATCGACCGTTCCGATCGCTGACCCGACACGCCGCCCGGAAGGACGCCAGCCGATGTCCGACGAAATCCCGAGTGCGGTGCGTGCGCCGGACTTCGTGCCGCGCGAACTGCCGATGCGGCAGATCTCATCGAGCCATTACGTGCGGCAGGTCGTAGCCGGCTGACAACGGCCGCAATTTCCCGTTCCAGATCAGAGTAACCCAACATGAGCACTTCCGAAGTGACGCAATCGGCTGCGAGCGCGGCCGGCATGGCGTCGGCAGACATCGACAACGGCGCAAACGAGGTGAAGGCCGAGGGCTTCCTGCGTCCAACGGCTGCCGAGCAACCGACGCCCTATATCGAAGTCGACGAGAGACGGCTTACGCGCAACATCAAGGGCATGCAGCAGCGCGCCGACGCGGCCGGCGTCACGATGTTTCCGCATGTGAAGACGCACAAGAGCCTCTACATCGCACGACAGCAGCTCGAGGCAGGCGCGCGCGGCATCACCGCATCCAAGCCCAGCGAGGCACTGATCTTCGCCGAAGCCGGAATCCCGTCGATCATCCTCGCCTATCCCATCGTCCGCGCCGCGTCACTCGATCGCCTGCTGCCTGTCGTAAAGGCGCGGGGCGTCGAGCTGCGTACGATTGCGGCGAGCGAAACGGGTGTCGATGCGCTGTCGGAAGCCGCCAACCGACACGGCGTCGAGATCGGCGTGTTCCTCAAGATCGACGTTGGCCTCGGTCGCGTCGGCCTCAAACCCAATGGTCCGGCAGCGCTCGATTTGTGCGCAAGGATCGCCGCCACCGACGGCCTACGTTTTGCCGGCCTGCTTTCGCACGCCGGACATGCCTACGCGGCTTCCCAACCGCACGCCCTAGCCAAAATCGCCCGCGATGAGGCGACAGACCTCGCCAGTCTCGCCGACCGGCTTCGCGAGCGCGGAATCGCGGTCGACTGCATTTCCGTCGGCGCGACGCCGACTTGCCAGGGCGCGCCGCTGCCCCAGGAGGTCGACTGTATCCGGCCCGGCAATTACGTCTTTCTGGACGGCACCGCGCTCCGGCTTGGTATCTGCTCCGCCGACGACCTCGCGCTTTGCGTGGTCGCCCGCGTCGTTGCCTCCAACGACACGCACTTCGTCATTGACGCCGGCTCGAAGTCCATGAGCTCCGATCGCGGCGCGCATGGCATGGGTGGTGCAGGCTTCGGCACTGTCGTCAGCGCCGACGGCGACGGCGAAACCGGTATGTGGACACTCGAACGACTGTCCGAAGAGCATGGTTTCGTTCCCTTCTCGGGACGTCCCTTGCCGCTCGGCAGCCGCGTGCGTGTGTTCCCCAACCACTCCTGCGCCTCAATCGCCAACTTTGACAGTTTCATCCTACGTCGCGTCGATGGTACCGCGCTCAGCCTGCCCGTGGATGCCCGCAGCGGTCAGACCTGACGAGCCTCACCGGCTTTACCAATCTCAACTCTCTCTCCCTCGCACCGCCAGCACATCGCCGGGAACCGTCCTCGTCTTGCAGCGTTTCCTGTTCCACCGGTGCTTTCGGACGCTGGACCGCACAAGAGGACCTGGATCGTAAAGATCACGGGTCAGAGCAGAGGGCAAAAGACGATATGGGTTTGGTGCAACTCGGCCGGGCTCGCCTTGCGCTGGTGCTTCCACGGCATCGCGAACTCCTGCGCATGACAAAGGACCAACAGCTCTACGACCTTTACGAGGCCTATGCGCGCGAGTCGATGACGCTCGACAATCTGTTGCGGGAACTTCCGCGCCGCGAGAAGCAGGTATCCGAACATCAGCAAATCTGCCTGGACCTGCAGGCCGAAGTGGTAACGCTGCTGACGCGGCTCGCAGAGCCGCTCAAGCCGGGAGCGTTGTAGCATTCGGCCGCGACAGCCCCGGAGGCACCGTGCCCGACGCTTAACGCTTTTAAGAGACCCGGAAATAGTCTGTCGCTACTTCCAGAGCCTCAGCTCGGAATTCGCCCCGAAGGCCTCCTGATCTGAGCAAAACGAGTTCCTATATTACAGTTCCGTCGCCGGCGGTTCATTCCCCGTGAGCGGAGATGAGACCAAGGCGTATTTATCAACCGGAGGAATTCTGGATGACCAAGAGAGCTGTTCTGGCCGGTGGCTGTTTCTGGGGGATGCAAGACCTGATCCGCAGGCTTCCCGGCGTCACCGATACGCGCGTGGGCTACACCGGTGGCGACGTGCCCAATGCGACCTACCGCAATCACGGCACCCATGCCGAGGGCATCGAAATCCTCTTCGATCCGGAGAGGATCAGCTATAGGCGAATTCTGGAGGTCTTCTTCCAGATCCATGACCCGACCACGAAGAACCGCCAGGGCAATGACATCGGCATGTCCTATCGGTCGGCAATCTATTACGCCGATGACGAGCAGAAGCGAATTGCCGAAGATACCATCGCGGACGTGGAAGCATCAGGCCTGTGGCCAGGCAAGGTCGTGACCGAAGTGGAGCCAGTGGGAGATTTCTGGGAGGCCGAGCCGGAGCACCAGGACTACCTGGAGCGCTATCCCAACGGCTACACTTGCCATTTCCCGCGCCCGAACTGGGTTCTGCGCCAGCGGTCGGCGGCGGAGTGACCGTTCTGGCAGATGTGCCTGAGCTCCCCGTGTCATGCATTAGGCTCTGTGGTCGTGGGGATGCCGGATAAAGCTTGGGCCCAACCGGTCGGATGGGCCCTTATTCGAAAGCATATCTTCTGATGTGGTAGTTGGCTGGGGGTGACACGGGTCTGATTAGTCCCACCCGTGCTTCCCGATCGTTTTGTGGCCGCCGCTAGCACGCCTTCCTGCAAACGGCCTCATCGGCAAGAATGGCGGCTGCCTCGTTCAGCAAGACGTCCTTTGCGTTCTTGCGGGCATTCTCGATGGCAATGTCAGCACTCAGGCTCCGCTCGTTTGCATTGAGACCATCATCTCCGCCAGTATCCTCGCCATCGCCTGCTTGCGCGCGAGACTTCCGTCGATTTTCTCGGGCAGTCAATTCTTTGCGGCGTTCGGCTTCATTGAGGGAGACTACCCCTTTCTCGCGCTGCGCTTTCACCTCGGCAATGTCTTTCAACAGGCGTTGGAAGTCCGGATCGCTCTCAACCCGCGCATCATGGCGGCTTTGCAGTTTCGGCAGCAACGTCGTCACCGTGTCGGCGGGCGCATACTTCGCGGGCTTGATCTGCGCCCACGGCAGGGCATTGTCATAGCTGGTCTCGCCAAAGGTTGTCGGGTCGGAAAGTGCCGGCAGGCTGATATCAGGGGTCACGCCGCGCAGTTGCGTCGTGCCGCCGTCGATCCGGAAAAACTGGGCAATCGTCACTTTCAGCTCACCGAATTCGGGTTTGCTGTTGCGGACTATCTCGTCAAGATTGACGACGGCTTGAACGGTGCCCTTGCCGAAACTGGGTTCGCCAATGATCACGCCTCGACCGTAGTCCTGGATTGCCGCGGCAAAAATCTCCGAAGCCGACGCCGAGCCGCGATTGATCAGGACACCCACAGGGCCTGTCCAGGCAGGCGCTGGAAAATCAGCGCTTCTTACGTCGACCTTACCGTCGCTACCGCGTTGCTGGACGACCGGACCATTGCCGATGAACAGGCCGGTTAAATCAATCGCCTCGTCCAGTGAACCGCCGCCGTTGTTCCGCACGTCAATGAGAACGCTGTCGACTTTTTCCCGCTTGAGTTCGTCGAGGAGCTTTCGGACATCGCGGCTCGCGCTTCTATAGTCCTTGTCGCCTTTGCGCCGGGCTTCAAAATCCTCGTAGAACGCCGGCAGCGTAATCACCCCGATCTTGCGCGTGGCGTCGCCCGCTTTCACAGTGAGCACGGTCTTCTGCGCAGCCTGCTTTTCAAGGCTGATTTTATCGCGCACCAGGGTGACGACGTGATGAGTGGCATCAGCTCCGGCATCTGCCGGCAGGATGTCCAAGCGCACGACGGAGCCTTTTTTCCCGCGTATTAGTTGCACGACTTCATCCAGCCGGGTGCCAACCACTTCCTTTATCGCCCCGTCCTTGCCCTGACCAACACCGGTAATGCGGTCTCCGACCGCAAGCTTGCCAGAAAGCTGCGCCGGCCCGCCGGGCACGAGCTCGCGGATCGTCGTGTAGTCGTCGCGTTCCTGCAGCACCGCACCGATACCAACCAGGGAAAGCTTCATGGCGATGTTGAAATCGGCCGAAGCGGTCGCGCCGAAGTAGTCCGTGTGCGGGTCGACCGACGTCGTGTAGGCGTTCATGAACGATTGGAAAACGTCATCGCTTTTATACTTGTAAGCGCGATCGAGAGCGTTTGTGTACCGCTTGGCGAGCGTTTCGCGAATGGCCGCGTCGGTCTTGCCGCCCAGTTTCAACCGCAACCAGTCGCTTTTTACGCGCTTGCGCCAAAGCTCGTTGCTCTCGGCTTCCGATTGCGGCCAAGGTGATTTGTCGCGCAGTACGGGATAGTCTTCCTGCGTGCTGAAATCGAAGTCCTGTTTAAGCAAGTCGCGCGCGTAGTTCATGCGGTCGACAACGCGCTTCCCGTATACGTTGAAGATCTCGAACGGGATCTTCAAATCCTTCTGTTTGATGGCGTCGTCGATCTCACTGCGGTCAGACATGAAACTGTCGATGTCCGCCTGCAGGAAAAGCACGCGATCCGGATCCAGTGATTCGATGAACCGATCCATGATCCTGGCCGACAAGGCGTCGTCGAGTTGAACCGGCTTGTAGCTGAAACGTGAGAGAAATTTTGCACTCAACTGCGCCGCTTGTGCCTGTTGCTTCAGCGGCTCCAAAACAGGCGGTGGGGCGACTTCAGCATAGGCGGACTGTACGATTGCAAGAAATGCACCAAGGAAGACGTATGATATGCGCATTCAGCGTTGATCCAATTCTTAATGCCGAGTGTCGATGCCAATCTAGGTGAAGCAATTATGGTTTTTTGGCAACCGGGTGGATCATGCGCGGCAGTTCTTACGACCGAATGACCGCTCAATCGACGGCGAGGTCGATCCCGCCGCCGTCAGAATGACCTCCACGTCATCAGAAAAACCTCATATGATAGCCGTCCGCCCAAATGCTTTCTGGAGGATCCAGATGATCCGGCTCGAACCACCGCTACGAGTTGCAAGCGAGACAGATGCGAAGGCGTTGGCCGATCTCGTCAACTTCGCGGGCGAGGGTTTGCCCCTGTACATCTGGGAGGGGCTTGCCAAGGACGGGCAGGATCCATGGGAAGTTGGTCGCGCCCGACAAATGCAAAGGGTGCGCGAAGGCCAGATTGTGGTTGTGGATTTCGGGGATGGCGCCGTAGCAAGCCTGACTGGTTACCGGATTGGATCGGAGCCCGAGCCAATTGCCGATGATTTCCCCGCCCTGTTCCGGCCGCTGCAAGAACTGGAAAACAAGGCACTCGACAGCTGGTATGTCAATGTACTGGCCTGCTATCCCGAGTACCGAGGGCAAGGGCTTGGCTCACGCCTGCTCGGTCTGGCAGAAGAGATAGCGCGGGATCAGGCGCTCCGTCGGATGAGCGTCATCGTCGCCGACAACAATGTGAGTGCCAGACGACTGTACGAGCGCAGCGGCTACGAGCAAGTGGCAACGCTCGCGTGTGTCCGGGAAGGCTGGAAGGGCGATACGGAAAACTGGGTGCTTCTGATGAAATCGCTTCCTCCATCGGATGGCTGATGAGTCCCACTGCCCTCGGGCTCGGAACATTCCGCGCTGCGGTCATGAGACCAACCGAGGCACCTAATCGACACGCTAAAATCGTCTCGCCACACGCGCTGAGCCGCAACAGATCGCATCCCGAATCGCGCCGGCGCGACCGTGAGTTCCCTCTCTCGTGTGGTCAATCCGAGGGTCTCGACCCGCTTTTCTGGTGCCCGCCTCCGTTAAGCGAGTTCACGTTTTGAAATGAACGGTCACGCAATATGACTTCCTATTCTAGACCAATGTGGTCATGTGACGCTCAAAGTTCGTCCGAGTCACCCCTCGACGACCAACGGACCAAAGAGCTGACAGTATGGAAAACCCGATCGCATTGAACCGTCTTGCCGAAAACAGCGTCTTTCGCAAAGGAGATGTTTTCGTCCTCTTCGGCGAACTGTTCGGTCGCGGATACGCGACTGGCCTGCTCGACGAAGCCCGGCGGGCTGGTATGGAAATCGTGGGGATAACGGTCGGACGGCGCGATGAGAACAACGCGCTGCGGCCTCTGGACGCCGAGGAACTCGCCGCCGCCGAAGAGCGGCTGGGCGGCAAGATCATCAACATCCCTCTGATGGCGGGCTTCGATCTCGACGCTCCGGCCGGCGGCCCAACTGCGACCGATCTTCTCGCGGACATGACGCTGGAAAGCTGGCAGGACGACAAGCTCGACTGGGACTACATCAAACAGTGCCGGGACATCGCCACCGCGCGGTTCACGAATGCGCTCAAGGAGGTCATGGCCGCTCTCGACGGAATGATCGCTGACGGCCGCAACGTCTTTTTCGCCCATACAATGGCCGGGGGCATCCCGAAGGCGAAGGTCTTCCTGGTAATTGCCAATCGAATCTACAAGGGTCGTGGTGCCCGCCACATGTCGTCGCAAGCCCTGCTCGACAGCGATATGGGCAAGCTCATCCTGCAGAATTTCGACGAAGTCTCCGCAATCACGTTCCGACATCTCATCGACTACAGCACGGCGATCCGGGAGCGCATCGAGGCATCGGGCGGTCAGGTCCGCTATACGGCCTATGGTTACCATGGAACGGCCGTCCTGATTGACGGCAGCTACCGTTGGCAGACCTACACCAACTACACGCAAGGCTACGCCAAGATGCGGCTCGAAGGCATCGCGCAGGATGCCTGGACCGCGGGTATCAAGGCGACCGTCTATAACTGCCCTGAAATCCGGACCAATTCGTCCGACGTCTTCACCGGCATCGAGCTCCCGCTGATACCGCTTCTGCTTGCGTTGAAGAAAGAGAACGGCGGCCAATGGGCAGAGTACCAGTGGCAGGCCTGCCAGCAGCTTCTGGCCGACGGCTTCACGATGAAGGATGTGTTCCAGAAAATTACCGACATGCAGGCCAATGAAGTCATGCGTCCGTTTTACGACTTCTCGGCGTGGCCCATGGCGAACAGCCAAGCGCAGTCCGATCTGACAATCGGCACGTCCAACGAAATCACACAGATGCACCGCGACGGCAAGGCCATGATCAGCGACCACCTGAGCGCTCTGGTAGTGGAGGCGACGGGGCAACTCATCTTCGGCGCGTCGTCAGAACCGTCCGGTCCGGTCCAGTGGCTCAACCACGATATCGTGGCGCGCCGGCTCAACGCTTCCCACATGCAATGGGAATCGCCGTCGATCGCTGAAGGGGCGAAAGACTCTCAGCTCGAAGTGGCCTGAGGCGTCCCGCCCGCGTGCGCGGTCAACAACGCGCGCTACGCGACCACCAACTCCGCAGTCCCCGTCACGGCCTCCCCGATTACGGCCGCCTCAAAGCCATGCTTGCGGAAGACGTCGAGCACTTCCGGCGCGGACGATCGCGAGCAGGCGACGAGCAGACCGCCGCTTGTCTGCGGATCGTATAGCAGCGCCTTGTCGATCGTTCCCATCTCGCGAGAAAAGACGACCTCCTGTCTGTAACTCGCCCAATTGCGGCCCGCGGCACCCGTGATGAAGCCCTCCAGCAAGGGCACAGCGGACCAGTCGATCCGCAGCTGACAGCCCGAGCCGCGCGCCATTTCGAGAGCGTGACCGGCAAGGCCAAAGCCCGTCACATCGGCCATGGCGTGGACATCGGCAAGACGCGCGAGATCCGGTCCGGGCGTGTTGAGGCGGGTCGTGCTCTCGATCATGCGGGCGTAGCCGGCCTCGTCGAGCGCACCCTTTTTCAAAGCGGCGGAAAAGATGATGACGCAGCGCAATGACATCAAAACAATTTCCCATGGAAGAAACTATACAATCGTATAGCAATGGACTTGCGACGCGGCCGCGCCCGGTTATTCTGGGCTTCGGCGGCCTCGGCCGCCCCAATCGAAATTCTAATCGTGGTAGTAGCGATGTCCCGAGACCCCCGCTTCGATATTCTCTTCGAACCCGTCAAGATCGGCCCGGTCACGGCGCGTAACCGCTTCTATCAAGTGCCGCACTGTTCCGGCATGGGGTACCGTTATCCCAACGCAGAGGCCCACCTGCGCGGCATGAAAGCCGAAGGTGGCTGGGCGGTCGTCTCCACCCAGGAAGCGGAAATCCATCCAACCTCGGACCTGACGCCGGCCAACGAAGCGCGTCTTTGGGACGAGGGCGACCTGCCCGCGCTCTCGGCCGTCACCGAACGCATCCATCACCATGGCAGCCTGGCGTCCATCCAGCTCGTGCACAACGGCCTGCATGTCGCCAACCGCTTCAGCCGGATGATCCCGCTTGCCCCGTCGCATGCCATCAGCGACAGCCTCGACCCCGTCCAGGCGCGTGCGATGGACAAAGCCGACATCGCAGACATGCGCCGCTGGTATCGCAATGCCGCGTTGCGTGCCAAGAGAGCCGGTTTCGACATCATCTATGTCTATGCCGGCCACGACATGAGCGTGCTGCAGCACTTCCTGTCGCGCCGCCACAATGATCGCAGCGACGAATATGGCGGTTCCTTCGAAAACCGGCTGCGGCTTTTCCGGGAGATTCTGGAGGATACCCGCGAGGCGATCGGCGACACCTGCGCACTCGCCGTGCGCCTCGCTGTCGACGAATTGATGGGCCCATCCGGTATTACCAGCGAAGGGGAAGGCAAGGACATCATCTCGGCGCTCGCCGATCTTCCCGACCTATGGGACGTCAACCTTTCGGACTGGTCCAACGACAGCCAGACAGCCCGCTTCTCCGAGGAAGGCTACCAGGAGCCCTATATCCGCTTCGTCAAATCCGTCACGACCAAGCCGGTGGTCGGCGTCGGGCGCTACACCTCACCGGACAGCATGGTGCGGGTGATCCGCCAGGGTGTTCTCGACTTCATCGGCGCGGCACGCCCGTCGATCGCCGATCCCTACCTGCCGAAGAAGATCGAGGAGGGACGCATCGACGACATCCGCGAATGTATCGGCTGCAACATCTGCACTTCCGGCGACAATACCAACGTGCCGATGCGCTGTACGCAGAATCCGACAATCGGCGAAGAATGGCGCAAGGGCTGGCACCCGGAGATTATCGCATCCTCACCGGCGCCCGAGCCGGCGCTCATTATCGGTGGCGGCCCGGCCGGTCTCGAAGCGGCGCGTGCTCTTGCCCAACGCGGCGTCGACGTCGTGCTCGCCGAGGCGGGTGGAGAATGGGGCGGACGGGTCGCGCGCGAATGCCGCCTGCCAGGGCTTGCGACCTGGGGCCGCGTGCGCGACTGGCGCGCCGGCCAGCTGAGCACGCAGGTGAATGCCCAACTCTACCTGCACAGCCCGCTGAGCGCCGAAGACGTTCTGCAATACGGCATGCCTCATGTGGCGATTGCCACCGGCGCGAACTGGCGATGCGACGGCGTCGGCCGCACCCACCGCCTGCCCGTGGAATTCCTTTCGGAAGGCGCCCTCGTTTCGCCCGACGCCCTTCTTGTCGACGGCGCCGCGGCCGTGTCCGTCGACGGTCCGGTCGTAATCTTCGATGACGATTGCTTCTATATGGGCAGCGTGCTTGCTGAAATGCTGGCCAGGGCTGGCCGGGCCGTGACCTTCGTGACGCCCGAAGCCCAGGTTTCGCCGTGGAGCAAGAACACGCTGGAACAGGGACGGGTTCAAAGACGTCTCATCGAACTCGGCGTGGATATAATTCCTGCCATGGCGCTTGCCGGGCGCACGAAAGACCGGCTTGAGCTTTCCTGCGTCTATAGTGGAAAGACGCGGCAGATCGACTGCGTCACACTCGTCCCGGTCACGGCTCGGCTGCCCGATGAAACCTTGTGGCATGACCTGAAAGCACGGGAAGCGGAATGGGCCGATGCGGGGATCAAGACTGTTGTCCGGCTAGGCGACTGTCTGGCGCCCGGTCTGATCGCCGCCGCCGTCTATTCGGGTCACGAATATGCCCGAGCCTACCAGGAGCAGATCGACAGGGATTGCCCTCCTTTCCTGCGCGAAGACATAGCAGTGCTTCACGACAGGCTGGGTGGCTGGAACCGATAGCGGGCGCGCCGGTGCGCGTTGCCCTCAGCACAACCATCGCATTAAAGCTCGACGTTCGAGTTGCAAATACGCGCCTGCCGGCTTGCACGCATTCACGATCCTGAAGGCAATTCGGTTGAACTCTGGGACCCCCTGAGTAGTGATGAACGGTTCGCCGTCCATGCGCAGATAACCGCGAAGAACCGTCCATACGTCCTCGTATGGTTGCCCTCTAGACCTTGGAATGTCGCGCACTACTTCGTTACTTTGGCACGCCTGATATAGTATCGGGCCTCGCCCCTTCGCATTCTCGGCCGCAAGGATCTGTGGCTCGGATCTGCCCTTCGCCCCTCCAACGTATTTTCACCACGCAAGCGGGAGGACTTTCCATGGCCACTGCCCAATGCACCTGTGGCGCTCTTAAACTGACGTTTGGCGAACCGCCGCAATTGACCGCGCTGTGTCACTGTTTGGCTTGTCAGCGAAGAACTGGCGCGCCATTCAGCGCCAATGCGTTCTACTCTGTCGACTGCATCGAGATTTCCGGAGCGTCCAAGGAATTCGTTCGCACTGCTGACAGCGGGCGCAAGGTGCGAATGTATTTTTGCCCAACGTGCGGTTCTACCGTCTATTGGAGGGCCGAGGCCGCACCGTCCTGGATCGGGGTGGCGATCGGCTCATTTGCCGACCCGACATTCGCGCCACCTGCCCTGTCAGTGTTCGAACAGTCGAAGCACAAGTGGGTGCAGCTTGACGAGAAGGTCAGGCATTTCAAAGGCCTTCCGACCGGCCAAGATTAGTGCCGACGATACCCGCTGACGAGTGTCGAGGCGTGCGTGAGAGCGAGCATGGTTGCGCGCCCTCCCGGCCGCGCGTCGCCGTCACACTTGGCTTTGGATCCACTGCAAGAACTTGCTGATCGCCTTCTCTCGCGCGCGCCGCTCCAGATGCACGAGATACCATCCGCCCGGCTGCATGACATCCGAGGCCAGCGGGGGCAACGAGTGTACCGTTGGCAATGTCTGCCTCGACCGAAAACTGCGACACGACCACCACACCTTGTACATTGGCGGCCGCCTCTATCGCGAGCAGATTGCTATCGAAAAGCGGCGAGGATTTTTGGGAAAGACCGGTCGCTTCCACGCTGGCCGCCCAGGTTGCCCGCTGTCGTTCCTCTCAAGCGAAAACGCCAGAAGCAGCACGCCGTGGAGCGCAGGTCGATCGGGAAAACAACGCTAATCCAGGCATCGCCGGAGTCAAAGACAAATCGGCCCTAGTGCCCAGGCAAGTTCGGTGGCGCGACAAACTGGTAGTATGACCACACCCCGATCAACGCGGCTACCAGTGCCAGCCAAATCAACGCCTTTCGCTGCGTTGGACTGACCGGCTTGGCCTCCTTCTTTGGCTTCGGTCGTTCAAACTTGATGATTTTGTTGTCGTCCATCCTGATCCCATCCTGAACAAGTCCACTCAGCACTGCCCGCATGCCCATGCATATAGCGGGCACGGCGTCATTGATACGCCCTCAAGCTCGCCTTCTTGACCTAAGCACCTGATTTGGCGTCAATAAGATATGAACGCACCGCAGCATTCCAACGCCGTAGCCCTTTCGGACCGACCTTCGATGGCGCGAAGATCGTCAGCCTACGGGTCTGTCGCGGTCCTACCTCAGCAGCGCGTTTCGCCAATCCACCGACATGTCGGCGCATCAATGGCTGATGCAGAAGCGCATTTCGAAGGCGAAGGAATACCTGATGAGCACCGAATATCCTGTTGCTCAGATCGCACCTGTCCTAGGGTTTTCCGACCAGGCTCATTTTACCAGGGCTTTCAGCCAGACCGTCGGAATAAGTCCGGCGAAGTGGCGTCGTATGCGACGCCATTGAAGACCATAGGCAAATGCTTGTTCTCCCCAAAGGAACATCGCCATGAATTTCAACACTCAACGACTTGAATTTGCTGGACATTCCGGTGCAACCCTCGGCGCTCGTCTCGATCTTCCCAACGGTCCCGTGCGGGCCTACGCGATTTTCGTCCACTGCTTCACCTGCTCCAAGGATCTGGCAGCGGCGCGTCACATCGCGGCCGAACTTGCGCGTGAAGGGATCGCGGTCCTCCGCTTTGATTTTACAGGTTTGGGATCGAGCGAAGGGGAATTCGCCTCAACCAATTTCTCCTCCAACGTTGCCGACCTGCTTTCGGCTGCAGACTATCTGCGCCGACACTTCGAGGCACCGTCACTGTTAATCGGCCATTCCCTCGGCGGTGCCGCAGTTCTCGCCGTCGCCAGAGACATTCCAGAGGTCCGCGCGGTGGCAACGATCGGGGCGCCGGCCGATGTCGGCCATGTCCTGAAGAATTTCGGGACGAGCCTCAAGGACATCGAGGATAGCGGTGCCGCCGAGGTAGATCTTGCCGGGCGCAAGTTCCTGATCAGAAAACAATTCGTCGAAGACGCCCGCGCGCATCGCGTCCTGGATGCTGCCGCGACGCTGAAAAAGCCCCTTCTCATTCTTCATGCCCCGCTGGATCAAACGGTCGGTATCGAGAATGCGAGCGACATCTTCCACGCGGCAAAACACCCCAAGAGCTTTGTCTCGCTGGACAAGGCCGACCATCTGCTAACCGATCCTGCCGACGCCGCCTTCGCCGCCCGGATCATTGCGGAATGGCTGGGCCGCTATCTCGTGGCTGACCCGCCACAGGGCGCGAGACCGATGGAACAGGTTCGCGTGATGGAAACGGGGGAAGGCAAATTTCAGAACTCGGTCCAGGCCGGTAGCCACCGCCTTTTTGCCGACGAGCCACAAAGTGCAGGCGGGCTGGATTCCGGTCCATCGCCCTATGACTTCCTCTCGATCGGACTCGCGGCTTGCACCTCGATGACGCTGCGTCTTTACGCCGACCACAAGAAGCTGGCGCTGGGGCGCATCAAGGTGGAAGTCTCGCATTCCAAGATCCACGCGAGGGATTGCGAAGAATGCGCTGCATCCGAACGCGCCGATGGCGGAAAAATCGACCGGTTCGAGCGGGTCATATCGGTCGACAGCGAGATCTCGGATGAGGTTCGCGCCAAAATCGCCGAAATCGCCGACAAATGCCCAGTCCATCGAACGCTGGAAGGGATAGCCAAGATAGAGACGGCCGTGAGATAATTCCGAGGTCTCGCCCATCGAACCGGTCCCGAACGCCCACGCAAGGTACGGGGTCATCGGCCGACGAGGCGGGAATCACGCCAAGCATGGACATCGTTTGCACTAGAGGCGAAGGCGAAATCAGCGGCGATCTAAACAATGGTGGCCCGTGTGGCGAAGCTCGTCCGGAAAAATGCGTCGTGCGCAACTGTGTCGGGATCAAAACAGCAGTCACGGACGATGTAGATTTTATAATCTGCATCGCTTGACCACCCGACGCTGGAGAAGAGCACGCCGCTGGTCGCTATCCCGGCCATGACCAACGTCTTGATGCCTTTTGCCTGCAGGTCTTGGTGCAAAGTGGTGCCATGAAATACGTTGGCGCGCGGACATGCGTATCGCCAGTCGCCTTCGGCTATATCGAGCCCAGTTACGGGCGCCGGGTCACGAAAGAAACCTGTCTTCATGATGTTGCTGATCAACATGTTGTTTTCACAGGGCGACCTATAGTCGATCGCGAAATTCGCGAAGATCGTCGGGTTTTCAGTGTCACGCCACCGCGCAATCAGTGAATTGGTGCGATCGAGCAAATCCGTTGGAACATCGTTTGCCAGGATCGAAAAGACGTCGGCCTGATAGTGCATGATCAACAAAGCCGCATCGGCGACGTCCAAATCATCCATATACGACACTGCTGCCCTCCCGCTTTTCCGCCCGCTCGCTTCGAAGTAACCAGGTGGCCGAATTCGCAAATCACCGAATGGCCCTCGCCTCATTCAACGTCGACGCGGCGTATCGTGTCAATCACGGCGGCGGGCGATCGGGTTAGCGCCAACAGCATTCGGCAACAGGTCGATCCGCCCCAAGACGAGTACGGTTAGGCGGCGGAACCGACAGCTAGTGGCGTACATCCTCCCCTAACCGGCCGCGCCAGCGACCGGACAATGTCGATGATGTCGTCTCCCGATGCGATCGAGTCGTCCGTGCTCCAGGCGCCCCCAAGCCGATCTTGAAGTCTGAAGACGAGATACCTTGTTAGTGCTTCAGGATCTGGCTGAGGAACAGTTTCGTCCGCTCGTGCCTGGGATTGGTGAAAAATTCGTCCGGGCTTGCTTCCTCAACTATCTGTCCGAAGTTCATGAAGATCACACGGTCGGCGACCGCCCGCGCAAACCCCATCTCGTGCGTGACGCAGACCATCGTCATGCCGTCCTTCGCCAGATTTGTCATGGTGTCCAGAACCTCCGACACCATCTCCGGATCGAGCGCGGATGTCGGCTCGTCAAACAGCATCACTGCCGGCTGCATGCAGAGCGAGCGCGCAATCGCGACGCGTTGCTGTTGTCCGCCAGAAAGCTGGACGGGGAACTTGTTGGCCTGTTCCGGAATTCGTACCCGCTCCAGGAATGTGAGCGCTCTTGCCCTCGCCTCTGCTTCCGATACGCCGTTGATCCACATCGGCCCGACCATGCAGTTCATCAGCACGGTCATATGCGGAAACAGATTGAAGTGCTGGAACACCATTCCAACATTGCGCCGCACGTCCGAGACATTGCGCATCTTGGTATGCAGGTTGATGCCGTTGACGACGATCTCCCCTTCCTGGTGCGCCTCCAGGCGATTGAAGCAACGGATCAACGTGGATTTTCCGGAGCCGGACGGGCCGCATATGACGATGCGCTCGCCTTTGCGAACCGTCAGGTTGATATCCGTCAGCACCTGGAAGGCGCCGTACCATTTGGAAACGTTCCTGGCGTCAATGATGGTCTCGGCACTCATCTGACCTTGCTCCTGGCATAGTGACGTTCGATGCGGGACTGGATCAACTCGAGAGCGATGGACAGGGTCCAGTAGAGCATGGCGGCGGATATGAGCATTTCCATGTGCTGGAATGTCTTCTGACCCAGTGTGCGGGCAAGAAACATCAGTTCCCAGACACCGATGACGGAGACCAGCGAGCTATCCTTCAGCATCGAGATGAACTGGTTGCCGGTCGGCGGGATGATGACCGGCAGCGCCTGTGGCAGAATGACCTTGCGCATCGTCAGCCCGAAGCCGAAGCCGATGGAGCGTGATGCCTCCCACTGGCCGCGATCGATGCTCTGGATGCCGGAGCGGAAGATCTCCGTCATGTATGCGCCGTAGCAGAGCGAAAGTGCCAGAATGCCGGCCGGCACCGCGTCGATGATGAAGCCGAGTTGCGGCAGGCCGAGATAGATCAGATAAACCTGCATCAAAAGCGGCAGGCCGCGAAAGAAGGACGTGTAGAAGCTGGCAATCGCATAGGCGAAGCCGTTGCTCGAGAGCTTGGCCACAGCGCCGAGAATGGCGATCGCCGATGCGATCACAATCGAGATCGCTGAAACGTAGACCGTCGTCACCAGCCCCTGCGTGATGAGGAACGGTAATTTCTCCTCGATAAATGGCAGGCTGAGATTGAAGGTCTGGAAGAAGGCGAGGAACAGCGCGAGCAACTCAAGCCAGACGACGGCGATCTGGACTCTAAGGCTCGCAAAACCGATCAGGACGATGTTGAGGCAGAAGAGCACTGCCACGACGAAGGCGGTCGCAAAACGGCCATAGAACCCACTTTCGAGCGGCTCGCCGATCACCGGGCGCATCAGTTCGCCCATCGTCGTGCCGGTCAGGCCGAAGGCCGTGAAGGCAATGAGAACGGTGGCGAAAATGCTGGCCACGAACCACGGCTTGTGGACGAGTATTTCGGACTCGACAGTATCCGGATAAAGCATCTTTGGTCCCTTTGGACAAAAGGCGGTCCGGTCTCCCGGACCGCCAGATATGGGTGCCTTACTTCACGATGGTGTAGTCGACGCCGTACCATTTCTCCGAGAGCGTGCTCAGCGTGCCGTCGCCCTGCATCGCCTTGATCACTTCGGCGATCTTGTCGCTCAGTTCCTTGTCCCCCTGTTCGATGGCGACAGCGAGCGGCTCGTAGAAGACCGGGTCGCCAACCTGTTTGATCGGATAACCGGCCTTGATCGCGTCGCGGATGCTGGGCAGCGACGACACGACGGCATCGAGGCGAACACCGTCACCAAGGCGCAGGTCGTCGAAGGCGGTCGTCGAGTTGGCGTAGGACTTCACTTCCTTCGGCTTGAACGTGTATTCGAACGCAGGGGCGCCGGCGGCATCGAGTGTCAGATCCTGTTTGGCGTAGGCTTCGAAGGTCGATGTCGCCGTGGCGCCGACAACCTTGCCGTCCAGATCGATCAAACCGACCGTAGGGCTGTCCTTGTGAACGGCCACGGCGGCCGGGGTGTAATAGTAAACCGCCGGGAAATCGAAGACCTTGGCGCGTTCCTTGGTCGGCGTCATCGAGCCGACATGCATGTCCCAACGTCCCTGCCAGTTGCCGGCCGTGATGATGTCCCAACCGGGCGTGACGAACTCGACGCCAACACCCAGCCGCTTGGCAATTTCCTTGGCGACATCGACGTCGAAGCCGTCCATCTCGTTCTTCTCGTTCATGAAGGATTGCGGCGCCCAGTTGGCGTCGGTCGCGACCTTCAGCGTCTTTGCATCAAGCACGTGGTCGAGCACGGCACCGGCGTGCGCCGGAACGGTCGCGAGCGACAGGGCAAGCGATGCGGCCGCGGTGAGTTTTGCGAATGTGTTCATGCTGTCGTTCCCTTTTGTCGTTCTGTTTTTGACAGGGTCCTCTTCCTGCCATCGGGTTGATCTTGAGGTCTCAGGCGGCCTTCCGTCTTCCGGCGATACGGGGTAGCGCGGAGCTGCCCTCTCCTAGAAACCGTGGAAGTTAGCGCTCTCCTTTCTGGGCCATCTCGTCGCAGACGCTCCGCGCAACGCGGAAGGCTTCGACGCCCGCGGGAATGCCGCAGTAGATCGCGATCTGGACGAGTGCCGCGCGTAGCTCCTCGTCGGTCAAACCGTTGCGGATCGCCCCACGAAAATGGATGCCGAACTCATGCATTCGGTTGAGCGCCGCAAGCATTCCGAGGTTGAGCAGGCTGCGGCTCTTCAGATCGAGGCCCTCATCCGTCCAGACGGTGCCCCAGCAATATTCGTTCAACAGATCCTGGAACGGACGCGAGAAGGCATCGCTGTTGCCGACCGCGCGATCGACATAGTCGTCGCCGAGCACTCTACGCCGAACAGCCTCTCCCCTTGCCTGCAAAGCCTCATCCATCAACCGTCTCCCCCTGGCACAAAAACTCGCCCATCAGCGATGCAACGACGTCTGGCGCCTCGATGAGGATGGAGTGGCGCAGGCCCGGCAGGATGCGGAGGTGCGAACCGGGAATGCGCTCGTGCATGTAGCGCGCCATACGTGGGTTGGAGCCGGCATCGTCCTCGCCGGTTGCGATCAGCGTCGGGCAACGGATCTGGTCGAGAAAGCCGCCGAAATCCGTTTCCGCCAGCACGCGATAAGCGGCCGCGTAGCAGTCGGGATCGTTTTCGGCGTCCCGTGCCCTTAGCCTTTCGACCACGTCCGGGTGGCGCGCCTGGAACTCTTCCGTCAGCCAGCGCGACAGCGAGGCGTTGTGGTGATCGGCAGGCGTGCCGGCCCTGAGTGCGGCCAGGCGATCGAGAACCCGCTCACGCTCGGCCGGTGTGCGGCCGGCGACCGTCGACAAAAGCGCCAGCCGGCGCAGACGGCCAAGATGGGTCAGAGCGAGACGCTGGGCGATCAACCCACCCAGCGAAAAACCCGCAAGATGGAAGGTGGGAAAACCCGCCGCGTCGGCGAGAGCCAGCGTCTCGTTGACGAAATCATCGATCTCGTACCGGCCCTTGACCCGGCTGGATCGGCCATGCCCGCGAAGGTCGAATGTCAGGATCGTGAACCGATCCTTCAGGCGTTCGACCACGCCCGACCATGCCTCGAGATAGGAGCCGACGCCGTGGATGCAGACGAGCGGCTCGCCGTCACCCTCAATGCGGTAGTTGAGCGTCACCTCTCCAATGGTATGGCGCTGAGCCCCTGCCATCGTCAGCCACCCACCGCAACGCGCTTCTGTTCCATCTCACGGGCGGCGAAGAAGGGCATGATTTCCCTGACGAACAATTCCAGCGTCCGCTTCTGCAGCTCGAACGGCAGGTTGAAGGTCAGGCCCAGGCAGTACTGGTCCACGCCGGCGGCCTCATAGACCAGTAGCTTCTCGATCGCTTCGTCCGGCGTGCCGAACATCAGGTTCTTGCGGATGTTTTCCGGGTTGTAGTTGTCTTTGCCCTTGACCGCCTCATAGGGCACAGCCTCGGGGAACCCCTCGCGCACGGTTCCGATGTTCTGCATGAGGTTTTCGAAGGCGCGGCCGTAATCCATGCTGTGTTTGACGGCGCGCTCCCAGCCATCCGGCCGGTCGTAGACGCAGGTGCGGCGCTGCATCATGAAGCGCGGACGCCGTACTTCGGGATGATCGGCAACGGCCTTATGAAACTTCTCGGAAAGCACGTGGATCTCGGCCTGCGGAGCGGAGAGCGGTGTCGACAGGATGCTGGCGCCGTTCGCGATCGCCCAGTCGAAAGTGCCGGGGTCGCGCGCCGCCACCCAGATCGGCGGATGAGGCTGCTGCAGCGGCTTCGGTACGGCCGCCGTGATCGGGAAATTCCAGTATTGCCCCTCATGGGCATAGTCGCCGGACCAGAGCTTCTTCACGGCCGGCACGATTTCCTTCATGTAGGCCACACCCTCCTGCTGCGGCATGCCGCCTGCCATGCGGTCGAACTCGTATTGGTAGGAGCCGCGCGCGATGCCGAACTCCAGGCGCCCGTTGGTCAGGTGATCGCAGAGCGCCGACTCGCCGGCGAGCCGGATCGGGTTCCAATAGGGCGCGACCAAGGTGGAGGTACCCAGCCGGATGCGATCCGTGTGCTGGGCAAGCCAGACCAGCGTCTGGAACGGATTGGGAGAGATCGTGCATTCCAGCGTGTGGTGCTCGGCAGTCCACAGCGTCTCGAAGCCGCCTTCGTCGGCAAGCCGCGCGAGCTGCAGCAGGTTGCTCTTCACCTGCTCCATCAGAATATCGGGAGAGAAGCGTTCCATCGTGAGGGAGACTGCGAACTTCATGTTTTCTGCCTTTCCTGTTCCCGTTCTTTTGCTGTCATTTCAGGCGGATGACGAAGGGGTCCTGCATCGCGCCGGAGTAGTCGACGATGACGTTCTTCAATCGCGAGAACTCGTGCATGACCTCGAAGCCGCCGCGCCGGCCGTATCCGCTTTCCTTGAATCCGCCGTTGGCGGACATGAAAGAGGCGGAGCGGTAGGTGTTGATCCAGACGGTCCCCGCATCGATCCGGTTGGCGAACCGCAGCGCCCGATCGATGTCCTTGGTCCAGATGCCGGAGGCCAGGCCGTAGCGCGTGTCATTGGCGAGCCGGATCATCTCTTCCTCGTCGCGAAACGGCATGACGCCGACCACCGGGCCGAAGAGTTCGTCGCGCATGAAGGCCATGTCGTTATCGGCGTCGAGCATCACAGTCGGTTCGAAGTACCAGCCCCCTGACGAAAGCCCTTGCCGCTGCGGCCGCCGCCCGCCGGCGGCGATCCGCGCCCCTTCCTTGATGCCGGAGGCCACGTAGGATTCGACCTTTGAAAGCTGATCAGCGAGCGCGAGCGGACCGATGTCGGTGTCGTCGGCCGTCGGGAGGCCGACGCGGATGCGTTCAGTCCTCGCGACGAGCGCCTCAATGAAGCGATCGTAGATGCGCGCTTCGACGAAACTGCGCGATCCGGCAACGCAGGTCTGGCCAGCGGCTGCAAAGACACCGGAGACGACACCGTTGACCGCATGTTCGATATCGACATCGCCAAAGACGACGTGAGGCGACTTGCCGCCGAGTTCCATCGAGCAAGGGACAAGGTTCTCAGCGGCGTTGCCGGCGATGCGGCGGCCCGTGGCCGTGCTACCGGTAAAGACATATTTCGCAACACCGGGATGACGTGTCAGCGCCTCACCGGCACTCTGGCCGGTACCGGTCACGACATTGACGACGCCGGCGGGAAAGCCCGCCTCGTGGATCAGCTCCGCGAGCGCCAACGTCGAGGCGGTCGCGTGTTCCGAAGGCTTGATGACGACCGTATTGCCGATTGCAAGGCAAGGCGCCAGCGTGCCGGTCAGAAGCATCAGCGGCGAATTCCACGGCGTGATCATGCCGACGACGCCCAAGGGTTCGCGCAAATTGAAGTTCAGCGTATCGAGACGATTGATCGGGATCGTCTCGCCCTGCAACTTGTCGGCCATGCCCGCGAAATAGTGGTAGCTGTCGGGCATGGAGCGCATCTGCGCCCGAGTTTCCTTCAGCAGCTTGCCATTGTCGCGCGTCTCGATTTCCGCGAGCGTATCGGCGTTGGCGCGAACGAGCTCGGCAAGCCGGCGCATCAGCGCGCCGCGATCGGTCTGCGTCATGCGGCGCCAGGCCGGATCGCGAAAGGCGGCATTAGCAGCGGCCACGGCAGCCTCGACATCGTCCGCGTCAGCTTCGGCAAGATGATACCAGGGCTCGCCCGTCGTCGGGTCGAAACTGGCGATGTAATTGCCGTCCTTCGGCGCCACGAATTGCCCGCCGATGAACAGGAGCTGGCGCGAACCTTCAATGGAACTGACCGTCGTCTTCATATCATTGTCCTTGGTCTTGGGAGGTCTGAAGCCAGGTACGGGCTTCGCCGTCGATCATCGCGATACGGCCACCGTCGTCGGAATCCATGTAGATGCCGAAGCGGCCCGCCTGCCTCTCGCGTACGTAGCGCCGCAACATGGATCGCAGTTCGTGCGTCGCGATCGCATCGTCGGGAAGATCGTCGAGCGGGAAGAAGCGCAGATCGGCTGGCAGCCTGGTGCCGGCGCCGCCCTCGCCCGCCAGCCGGGCGCGATAGACGAGATAGCCCGGGTCGCTGTCTGCGACATCGAAGACCGAATAGAGGAAGGTCTCGTCCGGGACGAGCCGCAGCGCGTCGCCACCGTCGATGACGAGCTGGCTGTCCGCCTTGCGTCGCCGCGCAGAAGGCAATACCCAGCCGCCCTTGCCGTCCGAACGCAGAAGCAGGCCGTCACCCGCTTCGATCAGATAGCCGATGATCATGCCATGCGACGCGAGCCAACCATTCGGCAACGGGTCTTTGACGCTGGCATAGTGGCCGCGACAAAAACCGAGCGGTGCGGTCGGGCTGGTGCCAAAGGCCCGGACCTGACCGATCAGGATCGCATGATCTCCGGCATCAACGGTGTTGAAAGTCGTGCAGTCGAACCAGGTCAGGCTGTCGGTCAGGACTGGCGCGCCCGTGTGAATGTGATCGTGGGTTACCGACTGGAACTTGTCCGGGGATTTTGAGGCAAAGGTTCCGGAGACGTCGACCTGTCCTTCATGGAGGATGTTGACCGCAAAACACCCCGCATTGGTGAAGGCAGGATAGCTCGAAGCCGACTTCGCAACGCAGACCAGAAGCAGCGGAGGATCGAGCGAAACCGACGTGAAGGAGTTCGCTGTCATTCCACGTGGGGTGCCGTCTTCGTCGCGCGTGGTGATGACGGTGACACCGGTCACGAACGTGCCGAAGGCGCGGCGAAGCGCAATCGGATCAATCGCCACGTGCGTCGATGCTGCTGTCTCAACCATGCGCTTCTTGCCTCCTCACCATCAGGTTGATTGGAGGCTAATGCCGTCACGGCGGTCGTTCTTCCGTCGCTTCACAGGAGTGGGCGAAGAACTTCTGCATCGAACCCTAGGAGGCGATTGAAGGCCACGAAAAGGGGTGGCGACGTGGGCGCAAGACGGCTCCCGACGGACGAGGAAAATCTAGCTGCGGAGGGTGGAACGGTTGTCGATGACACCGTGCAGGCGGATCGCGAGTTCGACGGCAAAGCGCTTTTCCGGCGTTTCGACATCCACGCCAAACAGCTCCTGGATGCGCGCCAGCCGATAGCGCAGCGTCGTCACATGCAGGCCCATCGCGTCGGCACAAGCCTGGCTGCGACACCCCTCCTGCAAGTAGATCGACAGCGTTTCGAGGTAGGGGGTTCCGTTGTCCCGGTCGTGATCGGCGATCGCCCCAACACTCTCGTGCACGAAACCGCGCACGTCGCCGGCCTCGCAGGCAGCGACCAGCATCGGTAGCGGGCCGAAATCCTGCGCAGAGACCGCGCCAGTCAGACCAAAGGAGCGGCCGATGCGGATCATTCGGGCGCAGCGTTCCCAGGCCTGCGGATAATCCGACAGGGCGGCACACCGGTTGCTGGCGACGACGATCGGTGCCTCGTCGAAGTAACGGCCGAGTTCCTCGGCGATACGGCGCGCGAGCTTTGTCGTGCGCTCCTGCCGCTTACCCGTATCGTGGGGAACGAGGCAGACGACGCCGCCCTCGACGGCAATCAGGTTCGCCTGAACGGATGCCTGCTGCATGACACGCGACAGCGTGTGCTCCACATCGACGGAAGCGCCGCCAAATGCCTTCGTCTTATCCGGAAAATCGACGACGATCATCTGCTGAGGCACGGAAAAACTCAGGCCGAGCCGCTGGGCGCGCTGGGCAACATCGCCGGCATTGCGCCACCGCGCCTCCACGATCTCGAAGAAGAGCTCGGTCTGCGTCCTGGTCTCGAAGCGAAACCGGATGAAGCTTCGCATCATCTGCACGCTCAGCGCAAACTTGGCGCTGTCGAGCATCAGGAGATCGAGATCGCTGAACTCGCGCGTCGTCGGGAAGATGATGAGCGCCCCGACCAGTTGATTGTCGACCATCAGCGCTTCGACACGGGCCGTTATCTTGGACCGTTGCGTGCCGTCATCGAGGTAGAGGTTCACGGCATCGGTCGTCCCGCGCTCGACAGCGTCTCGGGCGGCCTTCATCAGCGGCCGGCTAAGAACGGTGGAAGCCGCCTCGTGCCAACTGGCCTCGTCGTAGAGTGCGTTCGGCGGCCGGCCGGCGACAACCTGATTGGCGGTGAAATCAACGACCACCGTCGGATTCGGCAGCATCGTGCCGACCATGGCCGAAAGTGGTGCGACCGACCCATCGCTCAACACATGTTCCAGAAGCGAGGTATGTGCCTCCAGGGCGCGCTCCAGCCGCTGCGCCGACCGCTTCTCCGCCTCGAGACGATGTTCCCGTTCGACGGCGATGGCACCGAGGTGGATGATCGTGCCGAGAAAGGCGAGATCGTCTTCCGACACCTCGGCGACCTCGCGAGCAATGACGCTCAGCACCATCGGTCGGCCCTCAGCATCCCTGCAGTTCATCGGCATGACGAGCACCGTACGATAGTCGCGCTCGAAAGCCTCCTTCCGATAACCTGGAAACTCGGCGGATTCGCGTGCGTCACGGATGTAGACGGGCTCGTTTCGCTGCAGCGCGATCAGGGAAGGGCTTGTCGCCAGCTCCCATTTGTCGGGCAGTCGCCGTTCGATCAGTGTCGGATCGTAGCGCACGATGACATGGGCGTAACCATGCGCCGCGTCGATGCCCATGATCGACCCCAGAGACCAGTTCGCATGGCGACAGGCGGCCGCAATGAGATGCTGCAGCGCCGTCTGAAGATCGCCACCGCTGTTGATCTGACTGGCGACGTCGCGGAGCGCCAGTATCTGGGACTTCTGATCCAAATCGTCTCGCCTCTTGACATCTATCAACTAACCATGCGCGCGGCGAAGGCCAAAGTCTACTCCGTTTCCGTGAAGCCGCAGCGCACATCTTCCGACGAAATGTAGGAAGCGCCGCTCGACGATCCCGCTAGGGTGCGAAGCAATCCCAACAAACAGCAACGGCGCATCCCATGACGATCGACATTCGAAAAATCTGCACTTTCCTCGAAGAAACGCTGGTGGAGGGCGGCAAGGCGGCGCCGCGTCCCGTCAATATCGTCGTGGTCGCGGCAGTGATCCAGAATCCCTGGGCAGGCCGCGGCTTTGTCGAAAACCTCAGGCCGGAGATTATCCGCATTGCAAGCGAGCTCAGCCGCGAGATGACGGACCGACTGCTGCGCCAAATGGAGCCGGAACGGATCGAAGCTTGCGGCAAGGCGGCGGCCGTCGGCATCGCCGGTGAAATCGAACATGCTTCGGCGATGATCCACACGCTGCGTTTCGGCACTCCATTTCGCGAGGCGGTCGGCGGCACCAACTACCTGGAATTCGCCAACACCCGCAATGCGCCGGGTGCGCTGCTGTCACTGCCGATGATGCACAAGAGCGAGAGCGGCAAACGATCGCATTTTCTCACTTCCAACTTCCAGATCGCCGACGCCCCGGGGCCGGACGAAATCATCGTCGCGATCGGCGCCTCCGACAGCGGCCGTGCCCATGCCCGCATTGCCGACCGGTTCCAGGACATCGCCGAAATGGACGCAGAAAAGGCTGCATTGCTCAGCAAGGCTTGATAAGAGCAGACAAACGAGTTGCGCGGGAGTTTGCCATGAAGCTTGATGCGATCGACCTGCGCATTCTCGATGCAATCCAGCGGGATGGACGCATCACCAAACTTGCGCTCGCCGAAAAGGCGGGCCTTTCGCCCACGCCCTGCTGGATGCGGCTGCGCAAGCTGGAAAAGGCCGGCATCATCAGCGGCTACCATGCACATGTGGCATTGCGGCGTGTCGCGCCGGTTGCAAGCGTGATGGTCGAGCTGACGCTCGCCAACCACCGCCAAGCGGACTTCGACCGGTTCGAACGAGCCGTCCGCGATATTCCGGAAATCGTCTGCTGTTGGTCGGTCGGCGGCGGCGTCGACAACATCCTGAAAATTGTCGCCGCCGATATCGACGCCTATCAGCGCCTGATCGACATGCTTCTCGATAGGGAGCTCGGCATCGCGCGTTACTTCACCTACATCGTCACCAAGACCGTCAAGGAAGAAGCGGTGCTTCCCGTGTCTTTGCTTATGGCGGAAGAGGCCTACAGCGTAAACTCATAAAATTTCTTGGCATTTATCGGCCGCCGTGATTCAAGGCTTCGAAATAGGGAAGCATTTGATGACGCGTCGTCGTTACGAACTGACTGACCACGAATGGTCGATCATATCGCCGTTGTTGCCCAACAAGCCACGCGGCGTTGCCCGCGTTGATGATCGGCGGGTCCTGAATGGCATCCTCTGGCGGTTTCGAACGGGCTCGCCTTGGGCGGAAGTTCCGGAACGCTATGGCCCGCCGACGACCTGTTACAACCGCTTCGTCCGCTGGCGCAAAGCCGGGGTATGGGATCGGCTTCTTGAAGCGGTGTCCAAGGCCTACGATGGCGACATCGT